>DRJH01000396.1 GCA_011052285.1 Gammaproteobacteria bacterium | reverse complement strand
TTTGAGCGTGGTGCCTTTGTGGCCCGGCTGTCCACCGCTGGGGCGGCCGCTTTTCGTGCGTCGGCTTTTGGGTTTGGGTTTATCATAGCCATCGTTTGAGGGTGGCTTGCTGCTGTTGTGGCTGTTCTTCGCTAACCGGCTTTCCAAGTGTTCAATACGTGCCACCAACGTAGCGATAATCTGTCGCGCTTCTTCCAGCGTTGCGATGCCTTCCGGCTTTAGAAAAGGCTTGGATTCAAGTGCCATGAGTACAAAATCTACAGCAGTTTTTAGATAATGTCACTATCTCGTTGGTTTTTAGCCTAAATCAGGCTGAGTAGTTACAATATTTTTTTGTTAGGAAGTGACCTGTAGACCACCTCCACCGGGTCGTCGGGAGCAGTCATCCGCTCCTCATTCTCACAGAACGTAGCGTGCCGATTTGAAGAGTAGCGGCGGAGATCCCGTAGTGGATACGTCCCTCCGCCCTTGTAGAACTGAACAGGGAGCTTTACGCCATTCAGACCCAGCCTGAGTCTTCCACGATGGCTCGGGATACGATTGTGGCAGATACGCAAAGGTGGTAGCCAATAACTCACAGCACCATCAGAAAACGGGGCCAGATCACCGAGCGTCCTTGATTACAGCGGTTCGGCCATTTGTACAATAGGTCACCGGCGAAGTAAGCATAAGCAACCAACGCCGGTAATTACGACTGACATCATAAGGTACTCTTGAGATCCCTTACAATGCATTAGTTTATTGGAGAACAATTGAACTTACACCAACTTGCTGTCAACGGCCGGGTTTGACCGCCTGGAGAGTTGCTCCCGAGGTTTCCAGGTCTCCATCAGACAGGTCTAGATATCGATGATCTAGGGCGGCCCGAGAGAGGGGTGGAAGCTGAATCTTGTTCTCGCCAACGATTTGAAATCCAGCTTCCTTCATCATTGCGACATGTGCCGAATGGGGGTGACGGTTAATCAGGTACGGCCTATTACCCTTAATAATTTTCCATTGTAGATCTGATATAGTCCAGTGGCCATTCCAATCTCTGGCTAGACCGTGGCTCTTGTAATCTATTTGATGCGACATGATTCCACCTGATTTTAACCAGGCGTATAGCGCCTGATAGCTGCCTGGAACGTTCTCTACGTGCTCCATAACCGCCTGAGAGAACACCAAATCGATCGATTCCAGTTCTAGTAACGAGGAATCATCCCAGGGTGCAACATAACGGATACGAATATTACCACTTTCCTCATGTTCGAGTGCCTGGCGGACATCCGCTAAACGATTTGGGTGGAGTGCAGCCTTCAGAATATCGTCGGTGAGAATATCACTGGGGAATTCATATTGTTCGAGTTGGGGCGAGACCTGGGGAAATTCGTCCGAGTCAGGAATCGGTTCGCGTTGCTGGAACAGCCCTATAAGCTCCTCTAGGATCTCCCCATTTTTCTCGGCAACCGCATGGGACTTTGCATCAAACGCGTTATATTCGTCTACGCCTGTCAAGACTGCGGACAACCCGATTCCAAAAGAGTCTCCTGGACCCAGCTCCGCTACACGGCTGAAACATGTTGCCAGTCCGCTGCTTTTCAGGGCAACCAAGTGTCGCATCCAAACAGAATAACAGTATCGCGCTGAATCGGTACCGCCCGAGGAGCGACAAGCAAATCGAGCCACTCCGGGAATAAATGTAGCTAACCCTTTAAGGAAGGTAACGGGACGAACCTGTTGCATCTGGTGTACTCGCTTTTTTCCAAATGGTAACACTGCTGCTGAAGTATAGGAAATTCAGTGAACGTTTTCCATGTTCTCCTTCCTCGCAAATGTTAAGGTAATCGTACTATCGAGTAAATTGCCGCCACAGTTTTCCGTTCAGCATTCTTGCCACTACTATACCTCCAGTACACTAGGATGGATTTTATCACCTATACATGAGGTACGGATTTATTAGATCACTACATCGAGCGATTGAAATCGCTTTGGATGTCGCCCTTATTTTAACCTGCTACAATCGGCTGAGGGTGCAATGGAATATCCCTACCCTCAAGGATATTATGGTACACAGTAAGCATCTTACGCGCGAGAACGTCCCATGCGTACTCCTTTTCAACAAGCTGTCTCCCGCGTTCACCCATACCAGCGCGATCTTCATCCGTCATATCGAGCAACCGCTCAAACGCCTCCATTAGGAGGCTGGACTCTGGTTCGACACAGAAGCCTGCACCACACTCGGCTACTTCAGGAAAGTTACAACCAGGAGTGATTAGAACAGGTTTGCTTGCCGCCAAGGCCTCCAGGATAGACATGCTGAAGCCTTCACTATAGGATGGCAGTGTATAAATATTGGCTCTAGATACTAATGCCAGCTTTTCGTTCCCTTGCACCATCCCGGTTAGAAGAACATTTGACGTCGCTCCGTGCTTTTCCACAAGGCAGTCCACCTCGGCACGATAACCCCGATCATCGGGACCAGCTATTACCAAGATCGCATCGTCATAATTATTTCGAGCTGTCAGGCTGGCCCATGCGGGTATCAGTTGCTCCAGTCCTTTTTCTCGGCTAAGACGGGATAGAAATAGAACCACCCGTCGATTAGCCAACTGTGGCCAGCGTCTATCTGCAATACTCGGTGCAGGGAGATTCACGTAACTCGCTATATCGACCCCATTGGGTATGAGCGTAATTGCTCCTTTGTACCCGGTTTCCCGGATGCCCTTAACTTCATTAGGAGCAATCGCGTGAACGCAAGCTGCATAGCGCAACATAGATCGCCCGGCTAGCGAAAGGTAAATCTTTTTCTTTAAATGTTTTACAAAGGAATTACGCACCCGCCAAGGCTCAAATTCCCCATGGGGTGTTATAACATATGGAGTATCGCTGTGCCGAGCAATCCGAGATGCTGCAAGCTGGGGGTGCGACCATACTTCCTGAAGGTGAAGCATATCGATACTCGAAATTTCGCGCCTAAGTTCCTTTATAAGTTCCGGGGATCTATACCATGATAATGGCCAGCTTCTGTTGAATATCCGGGTATCCGTACCACGCGCATGAAGAATCGATCGATCCTCCTCTGATGCCGTAGTCCAATAAGAAACCTGATTTCCAAGCTGCTGCATTTCGTTTCCCAGACCCACCGTTGCCTTTGGTGGACCACCGTACTTCTCATGCATGGAAACCAGAACGTTTACAATATGCATATCTTGTGCAATAACCCATCATTGGCGCTGGAAAGAGGCTTGCTAAAGCACCTAAACCGTTTGATTATTAAATAGTTACAGCATGCAAGCAAGTTGATGTGGATTTCATCGTCGCATTGTTCTGAGCATCACCACATGACTCAAGTCAGGTGCATCGAGTTACCCGCAACGTTTAGACATAGAAGTATGATATAACATGCCGTATAACATGCCGTATAACATGCCTTGCATGTGATTATCAGCGAATTTAAGTAACACGTAAATACTTTTAAAGATGAGTTTAGAAACAATAGTTATTCGAGGCCGTGCTGTTAGTACATTCATATTGCTAGCTGCCTTGATCAAATCGGAACTCGCCGCAAGTTTTGATCTGGCATCGACAGAACGCAGCCGTACAGATTCCGGCTTTTGCCTAGCATCGCACCCTAATCAACCTATGAATGGAAACCATACTGAAGATCAAGTAATTGTGTTGCCGGGGTTTACTGCAATTGATATGCGGCGCACTGTTGCCAGTTTGTGCGAACGAAGTTATGAGTGGGAATCAGATTATCCCCCTAACCAAATAAAAAGCAGCAGCGAATGGTTGATATAGTACATGTGGTTACTCGCAACCATAAATGGTCACGAAACCGTATTGCAGCCTGCAGTTTAACTTGGTCTGCACCTTGACGATTAGAAAAAGCGCAGCATGGATCTTTACGGGCCGCTTAGTCTATGCCATGTGCCAGTGGTTGATCTTAGTGGTCGTGGCAAAGCTCTCATCCCCAGAGGTATTGGGGGAGTTTACTTTGGCGTTAGCAGTCACTGCACCAATCGTCATATTTTCACAATTAAATACACGAGCTTTTGTGGCGACAGATGCCATGAGTGAGTACACCTTTTCAGATTATCTAGTACTGCGAATCATAACAACGATGCTAGCGGTATTGGTCATATTATTTGCATCCATTGCAATTAATTTGCCATATGCAGCGAAGGCTACGCTTCTAGGTGTGGCTCTTTTCAAGGCATTCGAATCCATCAGTGACATCTATTATGGGTGGTTTCAAAAACAGGAAAAAATGAAGGCAATAGGTCTTTCAGCCATACTCCATGGAGTTCTATCGTTATCCACAGTGGTTGTTTTCATGATGGTTGACGGTCAGATATCGGCGGCTGTCTATGTCATCGCTGCGCTGTGGTTTATGACTCTAATTTTCTATGACGCACGAAAACAGCCGGAAACTTCACTGCCGATCAGCAGCTACTCCTTTAACCGAATGTGGCAACTTACGAAGATCTGTTTGCCTCTTGGATTCGCAATGCTTTTAGTGTCTCTGAACATCAACATACCGGTCTACTTTGTGAAAGCTTATCTAAGTACAAAGGAGGTAGGTTATTTTTCTGCTATTGTTTATTTTATGTTTGCTGGGCGGCTCATCACCGGCGCATTGGCGCAGGCATCCGCTCCCCGTCTATCACAGTATTATGCGAAAGGCCAGCGAGCACTGTACTCTAGACTATTGCTAAAGTTGCTTGTAGTGGGAGCGATATTAGGGCTGGGAGGTGTTGGTATAGCCCTGGGATTTGGTCAGTGGCTACTTACTATAGCCTATGGACCCGACTATGGCCGGTTCTCTGATGTCTTTGTGTGGATAATGATAGCCGCCGGATTTAGTTACTTGATTAATTTCTTAGGCGTTGGTTTAACAGTGGCCAGGTTATTTAAGGCCCAACTCTTTTTGAATTTGTTATCCGCTTTTACCGTAGTTATACTATCCATAGTATGGATCCCAGCAAATGGTCTTTTGGGGGCCGGGCGGGCTTTGGCAGGAGGGATTGCTATAGCGTTCATAGCCAACCTCTCGATTAATATATTTGTAGCGAAATCGTTCGTAGGTATTCGGCGGCAGGTAGCTGGTAATATGGATGCCACATTCAAAGAATAATCCTAACTGGTACTGCCCACACGTTCAGTTACGAACCCCTGCATGATTTGTGGGGTCGGTACTAACCTTAACAGCCGAAACAATACAAGTATTAGTATATGATGATTCAACGATTATTCAATCCAGAGGTTTCGCTTGAACATCGAGCATATCAGATAGCAAACGCCTTTATAACGCGTTTGCTATGTAAGCCACTTTCGCTGGTCCATGTCGTGGAATACCCGAAGTCTGGTGGCTCGTGGATTCGCAACATGATACGCTCCTACCAAGGCAGTAGATTGTTTACCGGCGAGGGACTGATTCACCGGGGCGATACTGTATTGGTTCACAGGCTCTATGCAAGTCATTATTGCAGGCCGATAATAGTCGTTCGTGATCCGAGAGATATTTACGTATCTTTTTACTACTACGAGACTCAATATGAGAACAGGGGTAAATCCCTTGAGATTGATAAGTATTATAAGCGAGACCCTGACAAGTCATTGAGAGAAGACTTTGCCGCATATCTTGAGAAAAAACTGCTTTATCCGACCCACCCCTGGTTTTTTTTCAGCAAGTTCCTGGATTCCTGGCTCAACCGTCCTTATATCTGCGTGGTACGATATGAAGATTGTCTGAGTGATGCCGAAGCCCAGTTGGTTCGAATTCTAAGATTTATTGACCAGCCAGTCGATTTGGAACTTGTACGTAGCACTGTAGAGGCGGCGAACTTCAAAAACATTACTCGTGAGAAATACGGCGTATCGCGAAAACCTGCCGAGGCTAACAATCTGAAATTTCATCGGAAAGGAGTGGCCGGGGACTGGAG
>DRJH01000395.1 GCA_011052285.1 Gammaproteobacteria bacterium | reverse complement strand
GCTTTTGGCGGCAAAGACACCGGTCAGCAGGGCACCGATCGTCCCCCCCACACCGTGAACACCAAAGCAATCCAGCGCGTCATCATAACCGAGCCAGTTCTTGAGTTTGGTCGCACTCAGATAACAGATAGACCCGGCAGCGACACCAATGACCAAGGCACCCATCGGACCCACGGCGCCAGAAGCTGGCGTGATGGCGACCAGGCCGGCAACCGCTCCGGATGCGATCCCCAGGCCGCTGGGTTTGCCATGGACCATCCATTCAGCAAACATCCAGGCCAGCGCGGCGGCAGCGGTCGCAATCTGGGTTACGGCCATCGCCATGCCGGCTACATTATCCGCAGCCAATTCACTGCCGGCATTAAAGCCAAACCAGCCGACCCAGAGCATGGCAGCACCGATCAGGGTATAGGTCAGGTTGTGGGGTGGCATGGCCGTCTTGCGATAGCCTTTGCGTGGGCCCAAAACCAGTGCCGCAACCAGACCGGCGATGCCGGCATTGATGTGAACCACGGTGCCGCCGGCAAAATCGAGGATGCCTTTGCTGCCCAGCCAACCGCCATCACCCCAGACCCAGTGGGTGATGGGGGCATAGACCAGGATCAACCAGAATGCCATGAACAGCAGCAAAGCAGAAAATTTCATCCTTTCTGCGAAGGCACCGACAATCAGTGCCGGGGTGATGATGGCGAATGTCATCTGAAAAACCATAAAAACGGTTTCGGGAATGGTGCCACTGAGGCTATCGACCGTGACTCCGGCCAGAAACATTTTGTCCAGTCCACCCCAGAAGGGACCACTGCCGCCGAAGGCGATGCTATAGCCAATAATTACCCAAAGGATGGTCATGAGGGCCGTGATAGAGAAAATTTGCATAAAGGTTGACAGCGAATTTTTGCTGCGGACCATACCGGCATAAAACAGTGATAGACCAGGAATGGTCATGAACAGGACCAGTACTGTGGCAGTCAGCATCCAGGCGGTATCTCCGGACGAAAGTTTTTCGGCGGCCAATGACAGCGTGGGAAAGCCGAGTGCAGGGATAAGAAACAAACGCAATATTGATCGACTGAATTTCATAGTGATTTCCTTAGAATACAATTGGGTAGTGGGAAGAGGGGTGTTATTACAGTGCGGCGGCACCGGATTCGCCGGTGCGAATGCGAATGACCTCTTGCAAGGAGGTAACAAAAATCTTTCCATCACCTATTTTTCCGGTATTCGCCGCCCGGGTAATGGCTTCGATCACCTGTTCGACCATGTCTTGACCGATGGCCACTTCGAGTTTGATCTTGGGTAGAAAATCAACCACATATTCGGCCCCCCGGTAGAGTTCAGTGTGACCTTTCTGGCGTCCGAAGCCTTTAACCTCGGTGACTGTGACGCCTCTTATTCCAATATCCGATAGTGCTTCGCGGATATCATCCAATTTAAAGGGTTTGATAATGGCTGTAACGAGTTGCATGTCGTGGCTCCGTAAGGTGAATGATCCTGTATGTTGACTATGTAACGATCGTCATAGCAAACGCTGTGCCAGCCAGTGTTTGCGGGAAAAAACGGGATTATTTCTTCTGTTTCGCACTGTACTGGTGCAGTTTCAAGGCCAATTGCATCAAAATAATGCAAAAGGCGAGGGTAGCTTGAATCGATTTGTACCAAGGACGTCGTGATGGTGTTCCTAACAGGATCGGGCACAATATGAGATAATGGCAGGAGCGACGGACCTCTTCTTGTGAGGGCGCTATAGTGAACGTTGTGGGTTGTCTATCATCGGGCTGGAAGTACCTTAATCTGAACATTAGTAGGAGAGTTGATCATGGCTGAATACGTAGCGCCAATGCGGGACTTATCTTTCGTACTCTTCGATCTGCTGGATTATTCACATGTCCTGGCCTTGCCGGGACTGGAAGAGGCCACACCGGACCTGATTGAGGCGGTTCTTGGGGAAGCTGGCCGTCTGGCAACGGAAGTGTTGTCACCCCTGAACCGCACGGGTGATGTCAGTCACAGTCAGTTGCAAAATGGTGAGGTCGTGACTCCCGAGGGATGGAAAGAGGCATATCGGCTGTTTGTTGATGGGGGTTGGAACAGCCTGGCCGTAGACACCGAATATGGTGGTCAGGGCCTGCCGTGGTTGGTATCGACTGCCGTTCAGGAGCTGTGGGCCGGTGCAAATATGTCCTTTGGTTTGTGTCCACTGTTGACCCAAGGTGCAGTGGAAGCCTTGATCCGCCATGGCAGTAAAGACTTGCAGGCGCGTTATCTGGAGAACATGATCAGCGGAGAATGGACCGGCACCATGAACCTGACGGAATCTCAAGCCGGTTCAGATCTGGCGGCAATCAAGACCATGGCGGTGCCCGAAGGAGACCACTATCGCCTGCATGGTCAGAAGATTTTCATTACCTATGGTGACCACGATTTAACGGAAAATATCATTCACATGGTGTTAGCCAAAACACCCGGTGCCCCCTCGGGGGTGAAAGGTATTTCCCTGTTTCTGGTGCCTCGCAACCTGCTTGATGAGCAGGGCAAGCCGGGGCAGGAAAATGATGTTACCACGGTGTCGCTGGAGCACAAGATGGGGATTCACGCCAGTCCCACTGCTGTGTTGTCCTATGGAGATGGTGATGGTGCGGTTGGCTATCTGGTCGGTGAGATCCATGAGGGCCTTAAATACATGTTTGTGATGATGAATTTGGCCCGTAATGCAGTGGGTGTGCAGGCGCTGGGTGTGGCGGAACGGTCCTGGCAGCAAGCCCTGGCATATGCTTCCGAGCGGGTGCAGGGCCAGGCGTTGGAAGGCGGCAAGTCCGGGGTGCCGATCATTGAGCATCCGGATGTACAACGGATGCTGCTGTCGATGAAATCTCAGGTCGAAGCCATGCGGGCGCTGGATTACTATACCGCCTTGCAGCTGGACTGTGCACTGCGAGAAGCAGATCCTGACCAGCGGCAGGCCAGCCAGGCACTGTATGATTTTCTCACCCCGGTGGTCAAAGGTTGGAGTACCGAAACTGCGGCACAGGTGGTCTCTACCGGGTTGCAGGTGCACGGTGGTATGGGATATATCGAGGAAACCGGGGCCGCACAGTTGCATCGGGATGTCAGGATTACCACGATCTACGAAGGGACTACCGGTATACAGGCAGCTGATTTGATGGGCCGAAAATTATTGCGTGATCGGGGCCAGACCGCGCAGATGTTGATCACGCAGATGCGCCAGGAACAGGAAGCATCCAGGGCATCCGATCCGCACCTGGCAACCACCCTGGGTCAGGCTATCGATGCACTGGAGCAGGCGACACAATCATTGCTTGGCAAGGCGGCAGCTGGCAAGTTGCGTAACGTGTTCGCCGTATCCGTACCTTATTTGATGCTCTGGGGCGTGGTCGGTGGCGGCTGGCTACTGATCCGTTCAGCACGTATTGCTGCGGTGAAATTACAACAACCACAAGCAGACCGTAACTACCTGCAAGGAAAAATCACCAGTGCCCGATTCTTTGCTGACCATCAACTCACCTTGACCATGGGGTTGGCCACCACGGTCGAATCCGGTGATGCGACACTGGCGGCGCTGGATATCGATACCCTGGCTACCGCCTAGGAACCTGTTCTTCTGTACTGACTGATCACTGAATCGTTACCAGCGGGGTTGAATCAGGCACCATACGGCGCTTTGTCCGCGATCGCTCTTGCCCGATTGTTGAAGAAGTCATGTTGCTGTGGAGTTGAATCAGGTACCATGCGGCACCTTATCCGCGATCACCCTTGCCGATATTAAAAGGGTTATGCTGGATGTATCCAATGACGAACAGTGGAGAATTCATTGTGGAAGAACAGATGATTAAACTGGATATTCAGGATGGTGTTGCACAGCTACGCCTGGATCGGCCCAAAGC
>DRJH01000394.1 GCA_011052285.1 Gammaproteobacteria bacterium | reverse complement strand
GCATTCATCTTTTGTCCCATTACGGCGTGTGTTCGTACTCGAATGCTCACATATGACCTATATGCTCACATTCTCCGTGCGAATATGCCTTGTACTGAACCAAAATCTAAACACGCTGAATAGTTACTTTTCCAGTAGGTACAGGGAACTCATGTCCGTTAGGTTGGTAGTTAAGTGTCGTTCCGCACCCTAAGGATGGTCAGTCAATAACTCGGGCAGCCTCTCGGTGGTGGCGAAGAGGAGATAGTCAGTGTGAGCGGTGTACCATGAGATTAGCCAGTGCGGATAAGCGATCCGTATTATCGCTCAAACCGTCCAGACATTCGAGTGCGAATTGATACAGTTCATTGGCGGTTTGTTGGGCAGATTGTAGTCCGAGTAATGAAACATAGGTGATTTTATTGTGTAATGAGTCAGAACCACTATTTTTGCCCAGGGTTGCGGTACTGGCTGTGGCATCAAGAATATCATCAACCACCTGGAAAGCCAGGCCGATGCTACTGGCAAATCGACCCAGGATCGCAAGGTCCTGAACGTTAACAGTGTTGGCAGCCAAGGCCCCGAGCTGCACCGAGGCCTGGATCAGGGCGCCTGTCTTGAGTCGATGCATGGCTTGCAATTGCTGCAGTGAAAGTTGGGTGCCAGTAGCAAGAATATCCAGTGTCTGGCCACCCGCCATGCCGGTTTCACCAGAGGCCACAGCCAAACAGTGGATCATGCGACAGCGTTGTGTGCCGTTGCAGGCGGTATTTTTGCTGTCGGCTAGTATCTCAAAGGCCAGGGTATTCAGGGTGTCACCAGCCAGGATGGCGATAGCCTCCCCATACGCCTGGTGACAACTGGGTTGGCCGCGTCGCAGATCGTCATCATCCATGGCCGGAAGATCATCGTGGATCAGGGAATAAGCATGGATACATTCCACCGCACAGGCCGGCGCGTCGAGATCGGCAAGTGGGGCGCCGAAGGTCTCTCCAGTCGCATAGACCAGCGCCGCACGCAAGCGTTTACCGCCATTGAGGCTGGCATAACGCATGGCCTGACGCAGCGTCGGCACGGCGGTGGGGGAGTCGGGAAGCCGCAGCTCCAATTGCTCAAGCAATCGATGTTGATAGCGTTTCAGTAAAAAGGCATTGCTTTGGTTGTGGACAGTTTGTGGCAGGTTCACGATGACCGTTCCGGAGCCGGCGTCGTGAACGACTCAACTTGCAGCTCTCCGTGCTCTTCCATAACCTTTTCAATTCGTTGCGCAGCCTGTTGTAAGGCCTGTTCGCAGTTTTTGACCAGGGCCATCCCCTTTTCAAAGTCGTCCACCGCAGTTTCTAGAGGTTGTTGGCCCTGTTCCATGCGCGTGACCAGAGTCTTTAACTCTTGCAGAGTGGCTTCGAACTGTCCGGGAGTGGCTGGTTGTTGTGCTGATTTACGGGATTGAGACATGGGATTATTGAGATGTAGACACCGGGTTGATTATGGTAATAGTACACTGTACTGAAAATTAGTAGGTGAGTGTATACCGCAAATTATTGTGGCACAGTATTTGACAGGACTATTTCTTTTGTTTAGAATCAGTCTAAACATTAGATAAGGCTCTATATGTTGACCTAGTGTTTACCATTCATCAACAGCTACAGGAGAGTTTTTTATGGATTTGCAAGGCAGTAAAACCGAACAGAATTTGAAAGATGCATTCGCTGGAGAATCCCAGGCTAACCGACGTTACCTGTACTTCGCACAGAAGGCAGACGTTGAAGGCTACAATGATGTCGCGACCGTCTTTCGTTCCACAGCAGAGGGTGAAACCGGTCACGCTCATGGCCATCTGGAGTATCTGGAGGCCGTGGGTGATCCGGCGACCGGGCTACCGATCGGCCCTACTGGTGATAACCTTAAGGCCGCCATTGCCGGTGAAACCCATGAGTATACGGATATGTACCCCGGCATGGCCAAGTCCGCTCGGGACGAGGGCTTCGAAGAAATCGCCGACTGGTTTGAAACCTTGGGCAAGGCCGAGCGTTCACATGCGAATCGGTTTCAGAAGGCGTTGGATAATCTGGATAACTGAGTCAACCACGACACAAGCAGGCCATAAGATAGGCCGGTCACAGTACCGGCCTGTTTTTCAGGGTTTATCAATATGAGTAAGACCACTTCACAAGAAGGCAGCCTGCAGGCCCCGACTCGGTATCCGGTGGCTTGGCAAAGTGAAGATTTCTATAATGAATCATCCCTTTATACCGAACTCGAGCGAGTCTACGACATCTGTCATGGTTGCCGGCGTTGTTTTAATCTGTGCAATGCGTTTCCATTGTTGTTCGATGCCATCGATGAGTCGGAAACCATGGAGCTCGATGGTGTACCCCGATCGGTATACTGGGATGTAGTGGATCAGTGTTATTTGTGTGATATGTGTTATCTCACCAAATGCCCTTATGTCCCACCACACCAATGGAACGTTGATTTTCCGCATTTAATGCTGCGGGCCAAGGCCATTAAGTACCGCCAGGGCAAAACTCGCCTGCGTGATCGGATGATCACCAGCACCGATAACCTGGGGAAACTGGCCGGTATACCGATTGTAGTCAATGTGGTCAATGCCAGTAATCACAGCTCTTTGGGACGCAAATTGCTGCAGAAGGTGCTCGGCATCCATCCGGATGCACATTTGCCTGACTACCAGCGCCGTAAACTGCGCGCCCGGGTGGAGGATGATAGTGCTACGACTGCAATCCCGGCCGGTCGCAGCCAGGGGAAGGTGGCGTTATTTGGCACCTGTTATGGCAATTACAATGAGCCACAACTGGGTGAGGATCTGGCCGCAGTGTTACGACACAACCAGGTCCCAATGCGTTTGGCTGCGCAGACACAGTGCTGCGGAATGCCAAAAATGGAACTCGGCAATCTAGATGCAGTGGCACGAGCCAAGGAAGCCAATATTCCGGTATTGGCTGACTGGGTTGACCAAGGCTGGGATTTGATGGCACTGGTGCCGTCCTGTGTGTTGATGTTCAAACAGGAGTTGCCGCTGTTATTTCCTGATGATGCGTTGGTGCGAAAAGTTGCCAAAGCCATGTTTGATCCTTTTGAGTATCTGGCATTACGGCACCGTCACAAGTTATTCAATACTGAGTTCAAACAATCTCTGGGCAAGGTGGCCTATCACGTGGCCTGCCATCAGCGGGTACAGAATATTGGCCCGCGTACCCGGGAGATATTGGCGCTGATTCCGGATACCGAGGTGACCGCTATTGAACGTTGCTCCGGTCATGATGGTACCTACGCGGTAAAACAGGAATGTTTTGAGATCGCCAAGAAGATCTGTCGGCCGGTAGTCAGCCGCAT
>DRJH01000393.1 GCA_011052285.1 Gammaproteobacteria bacterium | reverse complement strand
GTTGCAGGAGTTCGAGGGCTTATCCTTTATATAATATGCCAGTTATTGGGCCAAGCCCTCCCATAAAACTCGATTACGCCCCTTCCTTTTGGCTTTGTAAAGCATGGCGTCGGCTTGCTCAATGAGGATTCCAGGATTTTTTCCATAGGGGACCTGGGTGGCACCCCCAATGGATACGGTGACGTGATCTGCCACACTGGAATGATCATGCAGGATCGATAGGTCTTCAACGGCGGCGCGGACTTTTTCAGCCATGGCCCTGGCACCGCTTGAGTCTGTGTCAGGAAACAAAAGTACGAATTCCTCACCGCCGTAGCGGGCAACCAGATCCGGGGAGCGGCGCATACTCCATGACAGTACCCGAGCGACCGATTTAAGTGCCTGATCCCCCTTGGTGTGGCCGTAGTTGTCGTTGAACGGTTTGAAGAAATCAATATCCACCATCGCGAGGGACAAGAATTTCCCGTTACGATGTCCGCGCTCCCATTCAGCATCCAGGGTCTCATTGAGTAGGCGGCGGTTTGCTATTTCAGTCAAGCCATCACGGCCAGCTAATGTTTCCAGCATCTTGCGATGACGAACGAAGCCGAGATGGTTCGCAACCCGTGCCATGACGATGGCTGGATTAAACGGCTTCGTCACATAATCCACCGCACCGAGAAGCAGGCCGCGTTCCTCATCCTCAGTGGAATTACGAGCAGTAATAAAGATGACGGGAATTTCTCTTGTTTTATCATTGTTTTTTAGGTGTCGGAGTACTTCGTATCCATCCATACCAGGCATCATGACATCAAGCAGGATGAGGTCTATGCCGGAGTCCCTATCTACCCGTTGCAACGCCTGTTCACCGCTTTTGGCCAGGATCACGGTATGTTCTCTCTTCAGAAGGTCAGAGAGTACCTTGCGGTTCAAACGCTCATCATCAACCACCAGGATACGTTGTTTATCCGGGTTGCTCATGCCTCATCCTCGAGCTGTGCGGTAATACTTCCTACGATAGAGAGTGCCTTTTCAAACTCCACGTCCAGGATATACGTTTCCATATCATCCAGTTGATGGTTGTCAGCCGGATCTCCCAAAGCTGAGCGCAATGCCACAACGGCCTCCTCGGCGTCGGAATCCCCCGCCACGAGTAGTCTCGATAATCGCTTCAGGAGGGTGCGGGCCGTAGCTGGACTTGATACTGTCGATTCTCCGGATCGATGGTCAGGTGCATGAATTTTGGTTCCGGACAGAAACTCCCGCAGCTCGGCACACAGGCCTGCCATTTCTTGCTCAAATGCAGAAAACAGGTTTTGGGCTGTATCGGTATCATCATTGCGTAGAGCATTTTCCAGGCTCTCCGTCAGCTTTTGTAAGGTAGTCGCACCCAGTGTGCCTGCTGAGCCCCTGATCGAATGAACCAACAACGTGGCATCATCCTTACGTCCAGCTGCCAGATCATCGTTGAGTCTGCTAGGTGCATCCTTATTCTGATCGGTAAATTCACCCAGTAGTTGAACGTACATGGCTTGGGATCCTCCAACGCAACGAAGTCCTTTTTTAGTGTCCAGTCGAATTGTGGTGGGTAGGTCCACGAGTTCAGCAGGTGTCCGCCGCTGCGTTACAGTGGTCGATTGTGGTGCAATAATACCCTCAGCACGAATCCATTTAACGAGTACTGCCGTTAATTGATCCGGATCGATGGGTTTGGTCAGGTGGTCGTTCATGCCGGCTGACAGGCTCTTCTCCCGGTCACTGGCCATGGCGTGAGCCGTCATGGCGACCACGGGTATTTGCTGCTGGCTATTATCGGCCCTTATGCGCCGTGTCGCTTCCAGGCCATCCATTTCCGGCATTTGGATATCCATCAGAATCAGATCGTAGTTGTTAGCGTGCGTTTTTTCGACCGCCTCTCGGCCATTGATGGCCAGGTCCACCTTCATACCGGCTATTTCCAAAAATTCGGTCGCTACCTGTTGGTTAATCGAATTGTCCTCCACCAGGAGGACCCGCGCTCCGCATATTTTCTTGAGACGTTCCGCTTCAACCAAGCTGGGAACTCTGCTATGGCTTTCTGTAACTTTCTTGTGGCCGGAAATTTCAAGCAGCGTGTTAAATAGAAGAGACCGGTCCACAGGTTTTTCCAAAAAGGCATCAAGGCCTGCATTCTCGGCTTCCTTGACCACCTCATCATTGCCGCACGCGCTGACCATCAAGATCGCAGTAATAGCTGATAATCCGTCGAGCACCTTGATACGCCGTGCCGTTTCGATACCGTCCATTCCGGGCATCCGATAATCCATCAGAATCGCAAAAAAAGGAGATTCTTTTTCCTTCGCCATGTGCTCCACAAGGGCCAGCGCCTGATTCCCAGATTCTGCTGTCTCAACATGGAAAGAAAACTGCTCCAGCATGGTACGCAGAATTTTTCTCGACATGGCGTTATCATCGACTACAAGAACAGGCCTGCCGGCAAGAACTCCTGGCATAAGAAATTGTTGTGTGGGCGCATGATGCGCTGGTCTAAACTCAGCAGTAAAGGTAAACGAGCTACCTTTGCCGGATACACTTTCGAGCTCAATATTGCCATTCATCAGCTCGACAAGCTGCCTGGAGATTGCCAGTCCCAGTCCTGTCCCGCCGTAACGACGTGAAGTGGATTCATCCGCTTGATAGAAGGATTCGAATAAGCCATTGATTTGTCCTGACGTCATACCAATACCGGTGTCGCGTACAGTAAAGCGAAGTCGGGACAGTCTGTCGTCATGGGAAAGCAGCTCGGTAGAGACGATAATCTCGCCCTGTTCCGTGAACTTGACCGCATTATTGGCCAGGTTGATCAATACCTGTCCTAATCGAAGGGGGTCTCCGGCAAGTCTCTGTGGAATATGTGGGTCAAGGGAAAACAGGAGTTCAAGCCCCTTCTCCTCCGCCTTAATGGCAATAACGTTGGACAGATTACTCATGACATCATGAAGGTCGAAATCGATATCTTCCAGGGACATTTTGCCGGCTTCTATTTTTGAGAAATCCAGAATATCGTTGATGACACCCAGTAGGGCTTGTGACGAACCCCTGGTTTTGCGCACATAATCGTATTGTTTGGGCGAAAGGGCAGTGCGTTGCAGCAAGTGGGTCATGCCGATGATGGCATTGATAGGGGTACGAATTTCGTGACTCATGCGAGCTAGAAATTCACCTTTCGCAAGATTAGCTTTCTCGGCAATCTCCTTGGCGGTACGCAGCTCTTCCCTCACCTCGGCAAGTTTGCTGATATCAGAAATCAGGGCGAAGGAGCCGATCTGCTTGCCACTTTCATCGAACATGGTGGTCCCGCTGGCAAGGCAAGGCACCTTCGTACCATCAGGCCTTGAAAATTCGATTTCATAGGCGTCGCTGTTATCCTTTTTATGTGGGTGCAACTGTGCATGAAAGACTCTGGCATTGCTTGAATCGAGAAAATCCTGGATATTGTGGTGCAGAACTTGCGTACGATCCCGGCCCAGAATTTGGCACAGCGTTTGATTGACTTCGATTGCGACGGCACGGGTATCGACCATCAGAAACCCTTCGTTGGCCGTTTCGAAAATCTCGCGAGTTTTCTTCTCGCTCGCTTCCAGGGCAACCTGGATTTCATGGCGCTCGGTGATATCCGAGCCAACCCCTCGGTATCCTCTGAACGCACCATCTTTGCCAAAGACGGGAACACCGTTGAGGCGAATGTAGGTAGAATGTCCCTGTGGGTTGATGATGCCGTACTCAAAATCCTTGAATGCTTGCCGATTTTCTAAAGTAGCCCGGTGCCTGGCCCATTTTTCTGAATTTTCGGCAAGTTGACGAGGTGCGATAAATTCCCAACGGGATTTTCCCAGAACATCATCGGGATCTATATGGCTAATTTCGAAGTAACGATCTGAAATATAGGTAAATCGAAGTTCCTCATCCATTTCCCAGAACCAGTCTGATGCCGCCTCGGCAAATGTTCGGAATCGTTGCTCACTATTTTCCAATGCCTCCTGACCTCGTCTTAGGTCGGTGAGGTCGAAATAGGTGAGCATGCGATCGCCGTCGGCCAACAAGAGGCCCTGGTATTGATAAATCTTGCCATTCGCCAGTTTCATTTCCGTGGGTGAGATGGGACCTTTGCGCAAGTCAGCAACCCGTGCTTCTACGAATTCATCAAATTCCTCATCAGAAACATTGTAAATATTGTTATCCTTATTGTAATAGATGAGCTCAGCGACAGTGGGCTGACTGGACATAAGCGACTCTGGAAATCCCCACATTTCCTTGAAGGCCCGATTACTGAAACGCGTCTTTAAATCGGGTCCAACGAATAAAATACCGTAATCAAGCGCTTCCAGAACTGCCAAGGATTCACTCCATGTGTCGATGAAATTCCCGCTTCTGTGTCGTTTAGTTTTGCTATCAGTCATGTGGGAAAACTCGTATAAATACAGAAATAGTAGCACTAACTTCTGTGTGCTGCAGTAACAAGCAGATTTTTCAACAGATTTTCCTTGTCTATAGTGATAATATCCAGGAAAATCAATATCTACAGGTTGTATAGTAAATTTGGGAAATCACCACATCACTATTCGCAATAGCGGGCGTGTACACGAGTGTTGAACGAATTATTAACGCCGTATTGTATTGCATGAGCATTTTTTAACAGCCTGTTAGTTGTCACCATCGATCTCATCTACCCAAGTGGTAGAGAGTCAGCTACCATAGCTCTCTTGAGTTTGCCGCAACTTTTTTGGGGAGTGAGTCATGCAGCAGCCATCGATAGAAGGGCAAAGCACACAACCACGGGTTGCCTTGTTTGCGACTTGTTTGGTTGATTTTTTCCGGCCTGCTGTAGGCTTTGCCAGTGCCCGTCTACTGGAGGCGGCCGGTTGCCGAGTGGAAGTGCCGGATGGACAGACCTGTTGTGGGCAGCCGGCATTTAACAGTGGTGATGATGCCTCAGCCCGGGCTATCGCCCGGCAGGTAATCGCATTGTTTGCCTCTTATGATTATGTGGTCGCACCCTCGGGGTCCTGCGCGGGGATGATTAAATGTCACTATCCGAAACTGTTTTCTGATGATCTCGACATGCTTGAACAGGCTCGGCAACTCGCTGAAAAAACATTCGAGCTAACCCAGTTTCTGGTGGATATCTGCAGCTACCAACTCCCTTCACAGCAATTGCAGGCTACACTCGCCTATCATGACAGTTGTTCGGGTGTGCGGGAAATGGGGATTTATGAGCAACCACGAAGTTTGCTTACAGCCATTAGCGGCCTAACCCTGACCACCCCTAAAGAGGCGGATAGCTGCTGTGGCTTTGGTGGAACATTCTGTGTCAAATATCCGGCTATTTCAGCACGCCTGCTGAAAAATAAACAGACTGCACTAACAGATACCGATGCAGACCTGATCAGCGGTGGTGACCTGGGGTGCCTGCTCAATATTGCTGGCGGTTTGCGGCGTGCCGGTGATAAAACGAAGGTCTACCATGTTGCTGAATTGCTGGACGGCTGTGCAGGACAAGCGGGTATTGGCGAGGATAAGGGATGAAATCGAGTGCCAGAGATTTTAGCGATAACGCTGAAAAAGCGCTGCTCAATCCTGATCTACGTCGGGCGCTGGCTCAGGTGCGTGAAGGTTTTGTGGTCAAACGTGCCAAAGCATTTGCCGAGCTTCCCGAATTTGCAGCATTACGACGTTTGGGTCACGAGATCAAACAACATAGCCTGGAGCATCTTGATTATTATCTGGAACGCTATGAACGGCAGGTGATCGCAGCCGGTGGACAGGTGCATTGGGCACAAACACCACAGCAGGCCAGGGACATCGTTGTCAAAATCTGTCGTGATAGTGCGGCACAGCGTGTGATCAAGGGCAAGTCCATGGTCTCTGAAGAAGTGGCCCTCAATGAGGCACTGGAGGCTGCCGACTTCGAGGTCACTGAGACGGATCTGGGCGAGTACATTATCCAGCTGGCCAAAGAACCACCCAGTCATATCATTGCTCCCGCGGTGCATAAAACACGAGAACAGGTGAACGCCCTGTTTCGTGATCATCACAAAAATCTTGGAGGAAAGCGGGATGCTTCGGTCGCCGGGCTGGTTAATGAAGCACGACAAGTCTTGCGGCAGGCTTTTCTTAAGGCAGATGTCGGGATCACCGGTGCCAATTTTCTGATCGCGGAAACGGGTGCCCACGTACTGGTCACCAATGAAGGCAATGGTGATCTTTGCAGCTCCCTGCCACGTGTCCATATCGTCACCGCCTCGATCGAAAAGGTTATTCCCAACCTCGAGGACTTAAGTGTCCTGTTGCGGCTGCTGGCACGCAGTGCTACAGGCCAACCCCTGTCAGTCTATACCACGCTTTACAACGGGCCGGCGAAAGCAGAGCAGGGAGCGGGGCCGAAGGAATACCACGTTGTTCTGGTCGATCATGGTCGATCCACGCTGCTCGGTACAGAATTTCGTGAGGCTCTGCGCTGTATCCGTTGCGGGGCCTGTCTGAATCATTGCCCGGTGTATACAGCGATTGGTGGTCACGCCTATGGCTGGGTATACCCGGGCCCAATAGGTGCGGTGCTCTCACCCTTAATGTTGGGGATGCAGGAGGCTCATGATTTGCCCCATGCCTGTACCCTGAATGGCCATTGCCAGCAAGTTTGCCCCATGGAAATCCCTTTGCCCTCGCTATTGCGCCGCTTACGACAACGCGGTTTCAGCGACCGGGTGGATGGTCGGCGGTCACGCTGGGCCTTGCAGGTATGGGTGATACTCGCGCGGCACCCTGCGTTGTATCGCTTCATTAATGACGTCGGTGCCTGGATGATGGGTAAAGTGGCTCGAGGTGGTGTTTTGCATCGTTGGCCCATGGCCGGGGCCTGGACCCGTTATCGGGATTTACCCACCCCTGAAGGTAGCGGGTTTATTTCCGCTTGGAAACGTGGAGATCGATCATGAACAATGCATCTTCTCGTCAGGCTATTTTAAATCAAATTCGACGTTCCCTGTGTCGAGGCCCCTTGCCGAGCGCAATGGTGGCGGGTCTGGAATCCCGGCTACATCAATATCGTCCACATCTTCAGATGCAACGAGGGCAGGGTACGCTGGCCGAGTTATTTGTCCGTAACGCCACTGTGGTGGGGGCGAGTGTGGAAATGGCGGCATCAACTGCCAGCGTCTCCACTGTGATCAGTGCCTATCTCTTAGCCCGGCAATGGCCTGCCAAAGTGATTGTCAGTGGTGCTGATCTGGACTGGATAACCGGATGCACTACGCTTGAAGTTGAGAAACGAATTGCCGGTCATGGTGATCATGTCGTTGTCACCGGTGTGCTGGCTGCCATTGCCGAGACTGGAACACTGGTCATCCCCGGATCCAGGGAGCGGCCGAGTGCGGCACTTTTTTTGCCGGAACACCACATCGCCGTCGTACGTTCTGAGCAGTTGTTCTATCAACAAGAAGAGGTCTGGCCACTGTTACGGGCCGCTGATGATGGATTCAGGGCGGTACATTTGATCACCGGCCCATCGAAAACGGCCGATATCGAGCAAACACTACAGCAAGGCGCACATGGGCCGCGTAGCCTGCATATTATTCTTGTCGCCTGACTTATCCCGGATAGACAAAGTTGGCCAGATAGACAAAATTGGCCAGATAGATAAAACCAGCCAGGCAGATTACATCAGGTAGAAATTAATGTGGCCACAGGTCTTTAACATCGTTTTTCCGGTGTTCTCTATTGTCGCGACTGGATTTGGCTATGCGCTACTGCGGCGACCCGATATGGATGCCGCACAGCGTATTACCATGTCGATCCTCATTCCAGCACTGATTTTTCATGTGATTTCGCAACAAAGTTTTGATCTAGCCAATTATCAGGGTTTGGGGGTGGCTGCACTGGCAATTGTTTTGGGCTCGGGTTTGTTGTCCTGGCCATTGGCACGTTATTTTGGGTACGATTGGCGTAGTTTTCTACCGCCGATCATGTTCACCAATACTGGAAATATGGGACTTCCAGTCGCTTTGTTGGCGTTTGGTCAGCAGGTATTGGGTGCGGCCGTCGTCGTATTCATACTGACTAATCTGCTGAACTTCACCCTTGGATTGTGGATGTACAGTGGCAAGTATGGTTTTGCTGATTTGTTCAAATCACCGGTAGTCGTAGCCATGGTGGCAGGCTTGGTGGTGAATCTCGGTGGGTTTCAGGTCCCGTTAGCGCTGGATACCGGTATTAATATGTTGGGTCAGGCCTCTGTACCCATGCTGTTATTCGGCCTCGGTGTACGCTTGGCCAAGGCCAACTTACAGCAATTACGTGTTGGGTTGCTGGGTGGTTTGTTGTGCCCCTTGTCGGGCCTATTGGTATTTTTATTGATTCGCCCCTGGCTAACCCTTCCCGCACCGCAAATACAGGAGTTGGCCTTGTTTTCCGTACTACCGCCGGCGGTACTCAATTTTATTATGGCGGAGCACTACCGGCGAGATCCTGAGCATGTCGCTGCTGTTGTGATGTTCGGCAACGTCTCGGCGGTAATCATTCTGTCACTGATGCTGGCCTGGATTCTTCCTATAGCCTCCTAGGAGATTATCCTCCCAGGGATACATAGGCTAACGCTGACAGATAAATTAATACAAATACTACTGGTAACACTTTGATTATCAAAGGTAGTTGCTGTGCTTTTTTCTTCAGGGTTCGCAGTATCGGAATGATTTGTGAATTCATTTCTTTGATAATTTTGGTTTGTGAAGCCAGCATCTGTGAAAAAATAGCGAATGCCAAATCGTGATGATCTCGCATGATGGATGAAAAGGCCTCCCGGGTCAGGGTGTAGACTACACAATGATCACCTGCGATAACCTCTGCAGTAGTATTGTGATTGCCAAGAAAAGAGATTTCACCCAACAAAGTGCCTTCCACCACATCAGAAATACGTACCCGCACACCATCATTGTTATTTTCGACACTGGCTTTGCCCGAACGTAACATATAAAGTACCCCGCCGGGTTGTCCCTGTTCAATGATGGTATCACCGATCTTGTAGAATCTTTCGTCAATGACTCCGAGAGCTTTCCTCTCTTCGTGAGAAAGGGGACGGTTCGCAAGATGTTGCTCAATCCATCGCATATCAATGCTCATTACTTCGCTCCTCTTTAAATAATTTGCCAAGGAGCTTGCCAGAGAAATTGCTGCGGAAAAACCGGCCGGTCAGATTTTTTCATGAGTATACTGGTACTAAAGAGTCTTCGCGCCACCATGAAAAAACTGATCTCAAAACAACCTCCCCTCACAACGATTCCTACTCCCAGGCAGGCTCCATAATCGTCAAAATCCAATCGATTATCGCCAATGAATGGGTAGTGAATAAGTCCTTTGTCTATACACTCCCTGTTTGTATATCCTGCCGAATTGGCAGGAATACCGACTGATGACTCATTCACGTTCTTGTAATTAGCCTGGACCTTATAAGTGACATACAATAAAGTCAACCGTGTACGGAAAATACTATTGACTCTATCCATCGTTGTGGTATCCGGGCCATCGTTGAGGTATCCGGAAAATTGTATCGTAACAGTCATAGAATGAAGGGACTGTTGACTCCTCAATTATTTCGCTGCCAAGGCAGAACAGGGTAGAATGTGCTCCCTCAGTACGATCGCGGATCTTGAATGTATATTCGAGATAACAAGAATGAACCAGACAGTCGATAGAGAGAACAGATGACAGTCAGCAGACAATCTCAATATAGTTACCAGGAATTGTTGCAATGTGCGCGTGGCGAGCTGTTCGGTGTCGGCAATGCCCAATTACCCTCACCACCGATGCTGATGTTTGATCGAATTACTGAAGTCAATGAACATGGCGGTGGGTACGGTAAGGGACAGATCGTTGCCGAGCTGGATATTCACCCCGATTTGTGGTTTTTTGGTTGCCACTTTGAGGGGGACCCGGTGATGCCGGGTTGTCTGGGTCTTGATGCTATGTGGCAACTGATTGGCTTCTATCTGGGCTGGCTTGGTGGTGAAGGCCGGGGCAGGGCGCTGGGCAGTAAGGAGGTGAAATTCACGGGCCAGGTGGTGCCAGATGCTAAAGTAATCAGGTACACATTGGATCTGAGACGCGTTATTATGCGCAGACTGGTCATGGGAATTGCAGATGGGAAGGTGGAAGTGGATGGTCGTGAGATTTATGTCGGCAAGGATTTGCGAGTGGGATTGTTTACATCAACTGCAGGGTTCTGAGCGGAGTGCACTATGCGCAGGATAGTCGTAACCGGGTTTGGTATTATTTCCAGTATTGGTAATAACAAAGAGGAAGTTTCTGCCTCTTTGCGGCAGGGGAAATCCGGAATTGTTCACAGTGATGAGTATGCTGAACTGGGCTTCCGGTCACAGGTCTGTGGGCCTGTTGAAATCGATATTGAAGCACTGATCGATCGCAAAATAAGACGCTTCATGGGTGAAGGAGCGGCATATTGTTATATCGCTATGCGTGAAGCAATTACCCATGCCGGATTGGAAGAGATTGATATTTCCAATCCCCGTACCGGCTTGATCATGGGTACCGGTGGGGCTTCGACCTCCAATGTTGTGCAATCAGCGGATATTCTTCGCTCCAAAGGGGTAAGGCGAATAGGTCCGTATATGGTGACTCGAACCATGTCCAGCACTAATGCGGCTTGTTTGTGTACGCCCTACAAAATCAAAGGCGTATCCTATACCATCAGTTCTGCCTGTTCGACCAGTGCGCACTGTATCAGCAATGCGGCTGAGCAGATTATGCTGGGCAAGCAGGATGTAATGTTCGCAGGTGGTGGTGAGGAAGTACACTGGACGATGTCCTCATTATTTGATGCCATGGGTGCCCTGTCATCACATTACAATGCGGCACCACAAACTGCTTCGCGGCCCTTTGACGTCACTCGGGATGGTTTTGTCATATCTGGTGGTGGCGGCGTGATGGTACTGGAATCCCTGGAACACGCCCAGGCACGCGGTGCCAATATCCTCGCTGAACTGTCCGGTTACGGAATTACTTCAGATGGCTATGATATGGTTCAACCGTCCGGGGAGGGTGCTGAACGCTGTATGCATCAGGCCTTGGCTACGGTTGATGAGCCCATAGATTATATTAACGCGCACGGTACCAGTACACCGATTGGTGATCAGAGGGAACTGGAAGCGGTTCGTGGTGTCTTCCAGGAGGCTGTTCCTCCGATTAGTTCTACCAAGTCACTGACTGGCCACGCACTGGGTGCAGCTGGCGCCAATGAAGCGATTTATTCGCTTTTAATGATGGAAAATGACTTCATCGCCGCGTCTGCCAACATAACCGAGCTGGACCCGAAGATCAATGATATGCCAATTGTTACGCGCGCCATAACCGGCCTTAAACTAAATACCATAATGTCCAATAGTTTTGGTTTTGGTGGCGCTAACAGTACCCTGATTTTCAGTCGTTTCAAGGCTTGATCTGTTCACGACAACAGCCCGAAAACCATGCAACCTACAATGTCAAATAAAAGGATTTTCGGGGGGTTGCTGTGGGCCATGAGCACGAGTCTGCTGCTGGTAGCCAATACTGCTTTTTCAGTGGAGAGCCCCAATTCTCCACGTAATAATCAATCCATGAGTGAGGTGCTCTTCGAATTCGGTCAGCCGGTGCGGAAGATTGCGGCTGTTGGAAAACCTCCGGTTAGTCGTTGGCGCTATCATGGGTATACCGTGTATTTCGAAGGTAAACGCGTTATCACCTCGGTACTTGATACTGATCTTTACCCTTAAAAGTCCCCAATGACCGAGCCACTTGCAAAACCATTGGTGGAGAGTGGAGGTGTCGGTTTTGCAGGAGCAATAAACCGATCGATAGCTGATTTCGTGCAAAGATCTAAAACAAGGCTGCTCTCCTACTTGTTAATCGGAGTAAGCCAGCTGTTGATCAACAGCGCAAATGCGGACCTAAAGCCATTATGGGAGTTATCGGTGGGGGGTGGTGCCATCCGAATTCCTTATTACCGAGGTGCCAGCAGTAGTCAACGGTATCTATTTCCCTTTCTGTTGCCTGTTTATAGGGGCCAATTTCTACAGGTCGATGATAATGGGGTCCGGGGCAAACTTTTTGCCTCTTCAAGTATGAAGCTGGAACTGAGTGCTGATGCCAATATTCCGGCACGGAGCAGCCAAATCCCAGAACGACGAGGTATGCCGAATCAGCCGGCTACATTGCAACTTGGCCCGTCACTGGCGATTAAACTATGGTCGAAGTCTAATCAAAGTCTTGTCGCTACCCTACCTGTTCGTGGTGTTTTCACTGTTGATCATGGTGTGGGTAGTGCCGGCATGACCTTATCACCACAGGTAACGTACTACCGGGATCTACTCTCCACACCACAGCCTTGGCGACTGGGTCTGACTGCAGGTCTGGAGTTTGGAAGCAGCCGATTTCACAACTATTACTATAGTGTAGCACCGCAATTCGCCACCCCCTATCGAAGTGCCTATCAAGCAAGCGCAGGGTTTGCAGGAAGTCGTTTTGTTGCCACATTACGGCATGATGTGGCCAACTACCGAATCAGTTTTTTTGCCCGATTTGATGATCTCAATGATGCCGTATTCGCTAACAGCCCGCTTGTCGGATCACAGACCAATTGGACCGCAGGCATTGTTATGACCTGGACATTGTTCAAATCCAGAACAATGGTAGCGCATGCACACCCTGGTATTTTTACCAATGAACAGTGAAATATTTCAATCCGAAGCGCTCAACCAGCCGATTTTAGTCCTGGATCAACTCAGCAAACGATTTGGTGAGAATCAGGCAGTTAATCAGCTGTCGTTATCCATCAGTCGGGGTGAAATATTTGGCCTACTCGGACCCAACGCCTCTGGCAAAACCACAACTATTCGTATGCTGACGGGGATTCTACTGCCCTCCTCTGGGAATGCAACAATCCTAGGCTATGACTTGTTAAGGGATCCTACAATCATCAAAAACCACATCGGCTATGTTGCCCAATATTTCGGTTTGTATCCTGAATTGACGGTACTGGAAAACCTGCGTTTCTATGCCAGTTTGTATAACAACTCCAGAGCACTGTCACCAGTGTTGGAACAATATGGTTTGGCTCGTTTTAGCCGGCACCGGGCAGGGATGCTGTCTGGCGGTTATCAACGCCGCTTGTCGATAGCCTGTGCGATTTGCCACGATCCGGAGATTATGTTTCTCGATGAGCCAACCGCTGGTATTGATCCGGTATCACGCAAGGAAATCTGGGATTTATTCTATGACATGGCGGCGGCTGGCAAGGCTTTGTTTGTGAGTACTCACTATATGGAAGAAGCGGAGCGTTGTCACAAACTGGCCTTTCTCAACCGTGGTCAACGGGTTGCCTATGGCAGCCCTAGTCAGATCAGAGGGTTGCTACATGATCGTCGAATCTGGTCAACACGAGTTCGGCATCACCCGCAGCTCTTGCGTGATTTAGAACAGGTAAGGGGTATAATAACATTAAACAGATTTGGACAATATTTGCGTATTATCGGTACATTGCAATGTGCTAATAAAGAAATTACTGAAATTCTCAACACCTATTCAAAAGAACCTGTTGCGCTGAATGTGGTAGATGCCAACCTCGAGGATATTTTTATTTCTTTGACCGAAAAAGAGGCAGTTTCGGCACCCTCACAGCGGGGGCGGGATTGATGAAAAATATTCTCAACTTGATGCGCAAGGAGTTCATTCAACTGCGGCGGGACCCGCGGCTGGTTGTATATATTCTGATGATGCCACTGGTGCTGTTGATCTTGTTTGGTTATGCCTTAAAACTTGAGCCACAGAATGTCACTATGGCCCTGGTGGACAAAGATCACTCTTTTTTCAGCAACCTGATCAAGACCAATATCTGGTCAGAAGGCTATTTCAAATTGAAGGAGGTTGCAGATAAGAAAGCCATGCTGAATCTGATCCGGCGCGGCAAGGCCAGGGCAGGGCTGTATATTGGCCCAAATTTTTCTCGTCAGCTCACCGACAACAATCAACCCGTCGTCAGTCTCTATGTGGATGGCAGCATGCCGTCTTTGGCCACAGCCATGAACAACAAAAGCAGTGCCATCACCGCTGATGCTGTCACCAGTTCAATGTATTTTTCTGATCCCAATGCGCCTGCGGTAGTGATCCCGGAAAAGCCATTTTTGTTGGATATTATTACGCTGTTCAACCCTAAACTCAAAGAAACCTGGTTTTTCCTGCCGGGCGTGATCGGTGTGCTCATCATGCAAGTCACCCTGATTCTGACCAGCGCCGCAGTGGTACGGGAGCGGGAAACCCACACTTTGGAGCAAATCCTGGTTAGCCCGGTGAGAAAGCTCGAATTTATCCTCGGCAAGGTTCTGCCTTACATGTTGATCTCGATACTCGATTTTTATCTAATCCTTGGTTTGGGAACCGTATTATTCCACTTACCACAAGCGGATTCACAGTTGGCTCTGGCCACTTTGGCGGTACTTTATGTCTCTGCCATGGTCGCAGTGGGTGTGGCCATATCGACAGTCAGCCAGACTCAGCCACAAGCGATTTTCCTGTCCGTCTTTATCCTCATCCCCTCCATCTTGCTCTCAGGGTTTATTTTTCCGATAGAAGCCATGCCGAG
>DRJH01000392.1 GCA_011052285.1 Gammaproteobacteria bacterium | reverse complement strand
GATACCCAGGTGCCGAGAAAATCAGCACCGAATGACAAAATTAGTTCGGCACGTTCAAAATTATATCGTGGCAGTGCGTATCCAAACATGTCTTTATTCATGGCATAGCTGACGGCTGGAGTCAGGGCTTCAAAAACAAACAGATTGTCTGCTGAGCCCGTTGCGGTCAGAAATGACTCTATGAGAACTTTCTGGTGGCCGCTGACATTGCCATTTAACCAGGCAATACGGCTTGATTTTTGGCGCCCAAAACGTTTGGTCAGCGTATCCATCAGTTCATCCCACGACACGCTAACCAACCTGCTGTCTTTGCGAATCATGGGTTTGGTCAAGCGGTCCGGGTTGTAGTGTCCTTGTAAACCCGCCTGTCCCATGGGGCAGAGTTTGCCCTCGTTAATCGGGGATAACGGGTTGCCTTCGAGTTTGAGAACCCGACCTTCACGAATACGAGCACGGATACCACAGCCGGCAGGGCATTGTCGGCAGGTGGAGGCATAGTACATCTGGATACCGGGACGAACAAAATCTACTGGATCAACGTCGGGTAGCACTTTTTCCTTACGTACTTCTATATCGACAGCATTGATAATATCGGTGTCACCACAGCCACTCAGCAAAACAGCGCTGCCGGCACCTCCCAAGCCCATGGCGCGTAGAAAAGCACGCCGACTCCACGCTGTACTTACATTCTCCTGGGAATTATTTTGATGCATTGTCTATCCTCCTTGATACCGTGTCGTCTTCATATGTGGCATTGCCAGCAATCATGCGGTGCGCTGACCAGGCGATCCTTGAGTTTGGCAGGCAGCTTGTCAGCCATTTTTTGAATTTCTGACTGCTTCATGGTTTTCGGGTTTTCCACATTGAGCACCGCTGGCTGTGGATACTGCGGCTCCGTTAGTGGCTTGTCGGTGGCAGCAGCGGCGATGATCCAGCGTTCGGCCGGGGCAGGTTTGCCGATATCAGGCCCTTTCTCAAACTGCCGATGGCAACTCAGACACCAGCCCATGGTCAATGGGCGTACCTTCTGGCCGACGGTAAAGGTTTTAACATCACCGTGGCACATACCACAGACCTGCTGAGTGGGGCGTCCATCCTTGAAGATAAAACGTTGAATATGGCGTTTGTGGGAAAAATAGACAAAATCAGGCAAATCATGTACTTTTAACCAAGGAATTGGTTTCTTCTGCTCCCAGTAAGAGAACAGTTTTTTAATGCGTGGTTTTTCCCTGACCGAGGGGATATGCTCGTGGCAACCGATACATTTTGCGACCGGTGGAATGCTGGCGACCTTGCTCCTGCGTGCATTACTGTGACAATACATACAATTGATCTTGAACTTGTCAGCATGCCGGTCATGTGGAAACTCGATGGGCTGAGGGTCATTACTAACATCATCCGCACGGGCAACGACCAGTGCCAACATCGACAGTACGGCGTAATACAGCATGCGTTGCCACTTCGTGACCCGCAGTGAACCCGTGTTGTTCCACATGGCGTACCCCTCCTGATGATGACCGTAGTGTGTGCCTTATATGCTTTAGACGGTAGCCCGCGCTCTTGTAAAGTCAGCCTCGACTACCCTGATCGACGCATATTATTGAAGCACACAGAGCAATACCGACATCAACTTATCACAAAGACACACAAGGTATCAAGGTATAGGATTTAATTAAGTGATACCGTTAATAGCTCAGAATATGTAAAAGATATCAGCAATAATTCTGTGGCATCCGGTCAGTACGATGACTGTCGCCTGGTCCGGTGATAGGGCCTGATGAGCAGAGATTAGTGGATATAATGTTATTTCCAAGTAACCATTCAGCGCATTCATCTTTTGTTCCATTACGGCGTTATTCTCGTACTCGAATGCTCACATATGACCTATATGCTCACGTTCTCTGTGCGAAAATGCCTGGTACTGAACCAAAATCTAAACACGCTGAATTGTTACATTTCCAATAGATTATTCAAGACGATAAGAGTACCCTACGCCGTCCTGATTCAAGCTCACCTACAGGTTGTATTTCATGGCTACCGACGTTTCACTACCACAGACATTTGCCCAGTTCGCACTCATCCCGCAATTGCTTAAGGCATTGAATGAGGTCGGTTATGAGACGCCAACACCGATTCAAGGAAAAACCATCCCCTTGTTGCTTGAGGGAAAGGATGTGGTGGGGCAAGCACAAACGGGCACCGGCAAAACCGCAGCTTTTGCCTTACCATTGCTCAGCCATGTTGATTTAAAAAATCCCGTTCCTCAGATCCTGGTGCTGGCACCCACACGTGAATTGGCAATCCAGGTTGCTGAGGCGTTTCAGAAATACGCGCATCATATGCGTGATTTTCGCGTCCTGCCCATCTATGGTGGGCAAAGTTATGCCATGCAGTTGCGCCCTCTCAAGCGTGGCGTACATGTTGTGGTTGGTACACCGGGTCGGGTCATGGATCATATGCGACGTGGCACGCTTAAACTCGATCATCTGCAGGCACTGGTGCTGGATGAGGCAGATGAGATGTTGCGCATGGGCTTTATTGACGATGTTGAGTGGGTACTGGAACGCACCCCGGAACACCGCCAGATAGCCCTCTTTTCTGCCACTATGCCGCCTGCCATTCGAAAAATTGCCGAGCGATACTTGAATAAACCTTTACAGATCATGATCAAGGTGAAAACGTCTACCGCAGAGACCATTCACCAACGCTTCTGGATGGTTAGTGGCCACCAAAAACTGGACGCACTGACACGTGTTCTCGAATCAGAAGAAATCGATGGCGTCATCGTATTTGTACGCACCAAGACTGCCACCATAGAGCTGGTCGAGAAATTGGCGGCACGTGGATTCTCGGTTGCTGCATTAAATGGAGACATTGCCCAGAATCTACGCGAAAGAACGATCGATCAACTGAAAAAAGGACGTCTTGATATTCTGGTAGCTACAGATGTCGCAGCCCGCGGCCTGGATGTTGAGCGGATTTCACACGTCATCAACTACGACGTCCCACACGATACCGAGTCCTACATTCACCGCGTTGGACGTACCGGACGGGCCGGACGATCCGGTGAGGCAATCTTGTTTATCGCACCACGTGAACAGCGCATGCTCTATGCCATTGAACGCGCCACCGGCAAAAAAATAGAACGTTATAAGATGGTGACAACTACGGTTATCAATGACCGGCGTATCAATGCCTTCAAACAGCGTATAACCGACACGCTGGAGGCTGATGATGGCTTGAAGCTGTTTGCCGATATCGTGGCTCAGTATCGGGCAGAGCATAATATTCCAACACAGGAAATTGCCGCCGCTATGGCCCGAATGGCGCAGGGTGACCAACCCCTGTTGTTAGCGGAAAAAGTTGAGGCTGCAAGACGGCGACCTGAGCGCCATTCCAACTTATCTAAATCGAAAGTCGATAGCAAAGTTCGCAAGCCTGGCAGAGTACAACGAGACCACGACAACCGGCCACTACAACGTTATCGTCTGGAAGTGGGAAAAGAACATGGGGCCAAGGCCGGCAATATTGTCGGGGCAATCGCTAATGAAACCGGGCTTGACAGCGCATATATCGGGGATATACGGATTCTGGATTCATACACTACGGTCGACTTGCCGGCTGGATTGCCCAAAGCGTTGATACGGACGCTACAAAAAACCTGGGTTTGTGGCCAGAAACTCAATGCCAGGCCACTTGCCGAACGGGGTCGTGAGGGAGTGGCCCTTAAGAGATCCTCCGTCCCTGCTGGCCCCGTCCCTGCTGGCAAGAAGCCGCTACTTGGTCTTAAAAGCAAGCACGACCGCATTTTGACTAAAGCAAAAAAGAAAAAATAATCAGATCTATTCTTCATCCCAGGTGATCGTGCCCTACGTCACCAAACTGGGATCTGACGAAAACTCACTGCCTGTTTCATTCAGAAACGATCAGCCTCCTAGACCCGTTGTTCGTTGAATTGCGTATTCTGGTTGCTACATGCAAAGTATTATTCGTTTCGCCACCTTTTAATTGCAGGAATTTGGGCTATGCTATAGCAACGTGGCCCAAAGTACCAATTCACACGGTGATGGACTTATTGAACGCTGGCTTACAAAGTTAGTGTGTCGCTTATTTTGACTCTGGAGGGTGTCGCTTGCCGCTTACGCTTAAGTCAGGCTATTTGAGCCGAGGTATAGGGCTGTTTCTGTGGCAACCCGTATTGCTGATACTGATTAGCATCACATCCGCAGTTGCAATTTTCGAATATTTTCCGCGCCTGCCCCTGCTTTGGTTACTACCATTAGTGCTACCAGGTTTCTTCCTCGGCCATGCAAACCGGCTCCAATCCGACGAACAGGAGCTGACTGCAGCCCCTGTTGCCAGAGGTTTGTGTGACAAAACGACTTTGATTCGTTTTCTGCTTGATGCCATGTCGGTTGCAGGCCGATACAACAGGAGTTTGTCACTGGTATTACTGGAAATACAAGCCTGCGAACACCCGTCTCGGAGTAAACATCAGTATTTGGAAGCGGTTGCGGATCAGCTCGAAATGGTGTTGCGCCTCCCTGATCGTATGGGTTATTTTGGGCGCAATACTCTGGTATTGCTGTTACCAGAAACCAGTGCTGTCGCCGCTGCCCAGGTCGCCACTCGCTGCCAGAAACTGTACATTCAGAGTGACGGGCAACATAAAACTACCACGATTTCAAAAACCGTGGTTGTAAGTTATCGTTTTGGCGATGACTTGCAAAGCTTGCTCGACCGGCTGCAGAGCAGTTTAACCGGCAGTACAGTGACCGCTGTATAAAGATCCTCTAAAGCTCACAGGTTGTTTGCTGCAAGATGAGTACCAGGAGGCTGTCCGAGAATAGAGAATCGACTGCGGACAAGCAGAATTTGGTCCGATTTCCCCCTGATTCTCGTTACATACAACCAGCATTCACCTCACCATGAAAAAATCGACCTCAAATCTGCTTTACCCCGCTACGACCGCCATGGATGGCGCAAGTGCCAGTTTTGCAGGAGCAACAAACCGGTCGGCTCCTATTCTCGGACAGCCTCCGGGTTTGTATTTCGCCTACGGCTCAAATATGAGCAGCATCAGACTACAGGCTCGCATCGCGCAGGTCGAGAACGTTGGTCTAGCGCTGTTATCCGGCTATCAATTATCCTTCTACAAAAAAGGTGGGGATGGTTCCGGCAAGTGTAATATTTATCGCACCGGCAACTATGCCCACAAGGTTTACGGGGTGTTGTATCGGCTTGATCAAGGACAACTTGAAAAACTGGATGTCTATGAGGGTGTGGGCCATGGCTATCACAGAAAAACCGTATATTGCCAATTACGATCAACTAGCAAAACTGTAAATGCCGTGTTGTACATAGCCCCTGGCCAATACACTGATGACAGTTTGTTGCCTTTTGAGTGGTACCGGGCTTTTGTTTTGGCCGGAGCCAGAGAGCAGAGATTGCCGGAGACGTATATCAGAGAGATTTTGGAGGTTGCTGCGGTATCAGATCCCGATCACGCACGTAACCTGGAAAATTCTGCTCTACTTGCGGGCACTCCGTAGAAAAGCTTCTGCTGCCGCGAAAAAGTGGGTTTTGATCAGTTCCGGGAGGAAAATCTGACCAACGTCCGCTTATCCGCAGTAGACTCTCTTTTCTCGGACAGCCTCCTAACCTATTAAAGACAGGTTGCGCATTCTCGATAACAGTATTGCAGCCAGTACATAAGCAGCAACACCAATCAACAGGGTCAGATTGAATCCCCAATAAATTGATGTCACTACAGAAGCGAGGCCACCGACGACCGTAAATAACGCATTCATGGCCCAGGACCAGGCGACAGCAGCTGACCCCAGATCTTTGATCGCAACAATACCCAGCGGGAACGGCATACCGAGGCAAAAACCCAGTGGAATAATCATCACATAAGCCGCCAGCATTCGTATCCAAATCGGCATAGCCATAAAGACTTCAAACCAGCCACTTCCAAATTCCAGGAGAACAGCAGACCATAAAATAATGCCGACAAAGGCCAGTAACCAGCGTTTATTGCTACTGGAAATATCTGCCATACGCATCTTCTCGGAAGCGTAACTGCCAATTCCGGCAGACGATAAAAAGCCGAATACCACTACAGTGTAGGTGTACAGTGGGTAACCGACCAACTTCATAAATTTCTGAATAAACACCAGTTCAAAAATAATAAACCCGACACCCAAACAAGCAAAATAACCCAGTACCGAAGCTTTTCCCCGCCAAGAGCTGCGACCAACCTTGGAAAACAGTAGTGGTACAAAAATAAACACAATTGCAAACAACCCAGCAGCAATCGCAGTTGCCAATAGGTGCACTACATCCATGGGAATTCCACGTCGTAGCTGTGAATTCATCAACCAGGCCGTGGAAATATCCACAAATTTTGCGGGATCCAGCTCCAGTTTGTTGAATGATTTTCGGATGAAATTAAAATAAGGACGATCATCCGTTGCCGGCATCAATCGTACCGGCAGGCTATCGGCCAATTTTTCCGGAAAGTCTCCGGAAAAGAAATCAGGAGTCAGTTTGCTCTTGTCCGGATGAATCGGATCGACAACCAGTTGTTTGGTCGATAGTAAGGTGCGTGTCACCCGTACCTCGTCTGCAGTCCATGGTACCATTTTGATCAATAGCGTGGGCAGGGTATCCCGAACACCGGTAGATTCCAGCACCATCACATATTTTTGAAAATCTGTCCGCCCCATAGCCTTCCAGGCCAATGCCGCCGTAGTGATTTCACGTGGATAGATGTGGTGGTTAATCTGCAAAATGCCATCTTTTTTGAGATGACCGAAGTATTCCATATAAGCTTCCTTGGTTTGCAGATAAACTGTTGCCATGGCACCGGTTCCCGAGGCAATACTGGAACTGGTGTGATTGCTCATAATCTGGATGATGTCATATTTTTTATCGGTCGAACGCAGAAAAGTCCGGCCTTCCCCCTGCTGAGCTTTAACCCTGGGATCGGTATAGAT
>DRJH01000391.1 GCA_011052285.1 Gammaproteobacteria bacterium | reverse complement strand
CTGAACCGGGCGGTCGTACAACACGCCTTGCAACAGGCAGGGCTCACGGGCCAGACCGTACATGCTGTTTCAGGCTTGCCCGTCAGTACGTTTTACCGCAAGAGCGGCCAGCACCGGCAGGAAACCATCGCCAAAAAGCGCGACAGTCTCAAGCTGGCGGTTCGGCCACTGTCGGATGGGTTACCAGCCGGCATCGCTTTCCACAAAGTGATCCCGGAGGCGTTGGCCGCCTGGTATGACTATGTAATCGTCGAACAGGACGATGGTGTCACTCTGGATGCGGATCGTGTATCCGTGCCGGTAGCCATCATCGATATTGGTGGGCGCACGACCGACTACGTGGTGGTGAAGGACCAGGGCATCCTGCATACCTCATCCGGTTCCCTGCAATGCGGGATGTTAAACGTGAAACAGTGCGTGACCGATGGCATCCAGGAGCGCTTCGATCTGGAGACACTGAGCGAACAGTTGGTTTCTCAGGCAATCGAGAACAAGGTCGTGCGCCTGCAAGGCAAGGATCATGACGTGGCGGCACTGATCGAGTCCGCCAGGCGCGAGGTCGTCGAACGACTCCATGCTGAGACCCGTCGGCAGCTTGGTTTGGGGGTTGAGTTGGACCGTGTCCTGTTCGTCGGTGGCGGCACCATCGCCCTGGCGGAGAACATCGCTAACTGGTTCCCGCATCAGGCGGTTGCCGAACATCCGGCCTTCGCCAATGCCCGTGGCATGCTCAAGTACCTGCGTTATGTTTGCGAGGCATCCGATGCAGCCTGAGCATTTCAATAACATCGATTTTATCCGTCGTCACTGCGGTTCAGTGGCAAATAAGGCACCTTCGGGCCGTGCAACAGGTGCACAGCGGCATTGTTTTATTACATTGCCGTCGGTCCATCTTCAAGGGAACGGAACGTGTTTCCATTCCACTCACCCAGCCGGGCAAGCTTTCCCGTTTGGGACGTGCTTGCTCCGGGTTTTTAACGTTTAAGGAGAAAGCACTATGTCAACAAACGAGACTTCAAACGAAACGTCGAAGTATTTCGATCTTCACACCCAGGGAATCGGTTATCTCAACCGGATCCGGGAAGTGACACCGAACGAGGGAACTCCCTTTCTCAGTGTCACCATCGCCGCCCTTCGGGGCAGCGTCGACAACGCCCAGTACACCCATTTCGAGTGTCGCGTGTCCGGTAAGAAGGCGCAGGAACTTGTGCGTCAGCTCACATCGGCTGTCGAGGGCAATTCGAAGGTTTTGGTTGGGTTCACACTCAGTGATCTCTATGCCGAAACCTTTACCTTCAAGAACGGGGACAAGGCCGGCGAGACTGGCATCAGCCTTAAGGCTCGCCTGCTGCGTATTGCATGGGCCAAGGTCGACGGGCAACCGTTCTACACCGCAAAAGAAGACGCGGCGTAAATCCAAACCGGCCGGGTAACCCAGTTACCCGGCCACCTTCCAACCCAACGGGGGATCATTCCCCGTGGGACTGGTCTCCCTTTTTCTTGAGGAGATCAGTCATGAAAAAAACGGACTCATCCGTAGAGACGTTGGTGGAGGACCGGTTGTCCGGTCTGAAACCAGCAGACTTAAACAATGTGGAGAAGCAATCGGTAATCACACTGGCGATGAAGGTGCTGGCAATCAAATATCGAGCCGGAAGGTCTTTGAGTAAACCGGAAGATACGCGGAATTACCTGCGTCTTCGCCTGGCAGATTATCGGAATGAAGTCTTCGGTTGTCTGTTTCTCGATAACCGTCACCGGATCATCGCGGTGCGTGAGCTGTTTCAAGGCACCATTGATGGTGCTTCGATTCATCCACGGGTTGTGGTGCAGCAAGCCATGGAGGTGAATGCCGCCGCTATGGTTTTCTTCCATAACCATCCTTCGGGAGTCGCCGAGCCCAGTCACGCGGACGAGATGATTACTCGTCGGCTGAAAGATGCACTCGCACTGGTTGACGTGTGCGTGCTCGACCACTTCGTGGTTTCGGCCGGTGAGTCTGTTTCTTTCGCCGAACGTGGACTTATCTGACATCCACAACTTTTCACAAACCCTGCCGGGGAAGTATCTTCTTCCCCTGCAGGGAAGGAGGTGCGACCTGGCGTCAATTCATAACAGGAGAAACACCATGTCTAACACTTCAAATAAACAAACAGCCGAATCGTTTTTCGGTAATGTCATTTCTACCTACACCCGCGCTCAGGCTATCGAGGATGGTGTATTAATCGACCCGGGTTCCATGGCCAGGGAGGCCGGGTTTAAATGGCCGGTTGCGCTGACATCTGCGGTATGGGCCGATTGTGTGGCCTGGACGGACGATGACAGTAAGCAACAGGTTCATCAGGATCAATCTGGCCGGTTGTGGGACACGCTCTTCATGGCATCCCACGCCATTCGGACCAGTAAGGATTCGGGTGACCGGATGTTGTTCCAACTCTATCGGGTGCCCCGTGATGGGCATTCGACAGAAGCGGTACTGGTAACGTTGAAACTCATCGTTGGACCTGGTGATACAGCCGAACCGGTAATCACCATCTTGTTACCGAATGAGGACTGAAGATCGTTTCCTGAACCGATCTTTCACATAATTAAGTCGATGACTTGAAATATAAGCCAAACCCACTGGGGAGACTTTCTCCCTGGTGGGTGATGGTCTCTCCAATTGATTAACCATTAAGGAGAACCATTATGAGATACATCATTCAATACACGTTGCCCTACGAACATCGAGTTATGGTTGGTATCGAGGCCGAAAGCCGTGATGCAGCCATAGCCAAGGCCAGTGACTTGTTCGATCAGGGTGATATATGGCAGGACTCGGAAGAAGCCCCGCTGCTTTGCGATGACTTCGAAGAAACCGGTGATGCGGGTATTCCGCTCGAGTTTACCGTAGAGAGTGAAGTGGCAGGGGACTGGCCGAAATCGGATGCGAGCGTGACGTACATTCGCAGACGCGAGGCGGCATTTCTTTCAGCCCGCCTGCTCATCGAGGCTTATCACCGTGGTGAAGAGCATGCGGGCAGTATTGACTGGGATGATCTGGATCAGGCCTACCAGGCCGCACTCCGGGCATCCGGTGTCGACGTGGATCAGAAGTCTATCAAGTCTGCAAAGCAGTGCGCGCAACTGGTCGTCGTATTGGAAGGCGGCATCGTGCAGGCAATGATTGCCGATCAGCCTGACGCAGCCCCGGCTGTTGCCGTCGCCGATTACGACACTGATGGCTATGAGTCAGAAGAGTTGTGTCGCATTACGCAATCTGATGGCAGTCAGTCAATGGCGCTTGTGGTCGAGCATTATGTCGAGCCGACCCGTATCAATCTGGATGAGATATTTCAGAAATCCGACTAGCAGTCCCATTCAACGCCCCGCCTCGTGCGGGGTTTCTTTTGCCCGTTCCTTTCGATCATCCATGCTCGTCTGCGTAGGTGCGAACAAGCATGATATCGCTTGATCACTCCCTGCCCGAATATTTCATAGCTGTCCACTGAGTCCACAGGAATGATTCTTATGGTACGCTGATTATAGTAGGTGTAGTATTAGGCACCGGATACAGTACATGGATTGTTAACCAGGGAGGGCAAACAGTGGCTGTTACCATCGGGACATTCAACCTCAACAATCTTTTTTCCCGCTTCAATTTCCAAGCCGAGGTCAATCAAGCACCGACTAATGAGCCGGGTGGCATTACACTAACTTTTGATGAGGGCCAATTCACCGCCCGCATGTTTATGGGTCGACTGGTGCGTGCTAAAGACCCTGGGGAGACAATTGAGATCGCGCGACGTATCAGGGACGTGATGGATGTCGATGTGCTTGCAGTTCAAGAGGTGGAGCATATAGGAATCTTGAAGAGGTTTAACAGCGAACATCTACAAAATCTTTATCCGCACGTGGCACTAATCGAAGGAAATGATCAGCGCTTGATTGACGTCGGTATTCTTTCCAAGTTGCCGATCGGAGCCATTGTGTCACATCAGACAGCTGTGCATCCTGCCGATCCACAAAGGCGTGTGTTCAGTCGCGATCTCCTGCAGGTCGAAATACTCAAGAATAATGGCGACAAGCTTCTAACTGTCTACAACACCCACCTAAAAAGCCACTTCGTTCCGTTTGGTCAAGATCCAGTTCAAGGTGCGATTCAGGCAAATGAACGCCGACGCAGGCAAGCCGAGACAATCGCTCGGATTATCAGCAAAATGGAGCGCCCGAATAGTTCGTTTGTCCTTGTGGGTGACATGAACGACCCACCGGATTCTGAGTACCTGGAGCCGATGCTCACGGTTGATAATCAGCCAATGGTTAATGCGCTTGCGAACCCTCAAGAAACCCGCCCGCCTAAGACAGAGACCCAAGGGCAGGGTCCAGG
>DRJH01000390.1 GCA_011052285.1 Gammaproteobacteria bacterium | reverse complement strand
CCCGCCGCATCGGCTGTAACACCGCTCTGTTTCTGTAGTCAGCGGGAATATCTCCAGCCAGCGCAATGCCTTTTCCTCTTTTTTCAATGCATCCACCAACGGCTTTATACGAACCGGAATATATTGGCTCACACTTTCCCATTCATATGCGGGAATATTCACTACACTCAGCGCCCATGCATGCTGCAAACCTTCAGCATACGGCTGTAACCGCCCATGCACAAACCGAACTAATGCAACAGACACTGTTTCGATTTCTGTTAGCCGCGTTGGAATGCGTGATACCTCATCCCAATCACCACTGGAACGTGTATATCCTTTGTTTAATTTCAATACATTCAAATTGGCCATGCTTCTCCTGGTTAAATCATTTCCTTCGGCTTCCCATGAAGCTTCCTGTAATGCAGATGGAATATCACCTTGTGCGCCATCTCCATACACTCCCTCAATCAGGTCACGGGCATCATCAGGCATGGCAAACTTCCCTTTACCCTCCTTCAGTAGCAACCGTGCCGTCAACCAAAGCTGACCAACATGAGGATAAACAACTTCGGTTCCAGCCTGTTGCTCTTTGAGCCATTCTTCGTCTGCATCCTCCATTGGATCGGGTGAAAACAGATACAGAACAGGTGTGCCTCGCTGATCTTTTGCCTTTGCTTTTCTAATTCTTTTTCCTTCAACATCTCGAATATGCCGTCGTAAACGACCCGCTCGCTGAATCATCAAGTCAACAGGAGCCAAGTCTGAAACCAGCACATCGAAATCCAGATCGAGGGATTGCTCAACGACTTGCGTTGCAATCAAAACATGACCTTTCCTTTTTTCACTATCCGAGGCTTCGCCAAATCGCTTTAATGTATCAGATTCAATACGCTGCCGGTCAATCATAGCGAAGCGGCTATGAAATAAATGCAGATGGTCTTCACTCAACCAGTCACATTTCGTCAAATCACGATGGCTTTGGCGAGCCGCTTTCACCGTATTGCGAATCCAGCAAACCGATTGTTCCTGATGCACAGCTTCCTGGATTTGCGCCATCACATCAGCTTCCGAATCCAGCCGTACCACAGTAACAGTACGCTTAACCTCTTCTCGGGTATCAATCGGTTCTTCACATATACTACCAACTACCGGCGAGTGGGTGGCAAGTGGGTAGGCAGCACTTTCAAGAGCGGGTGTATCATCATCCAGACCACGGTGGAACGCTGCAATCAAGCGCTCACGCATGGATTGAGGCAGTGTAGCGGACAGCAGAATCACGTTGCCGCCTTGTCTGGCATGGATCTCAAGCAAGGCATCCAACAATTTTTGCATATAGCTATCGTAGGCGTGGACTTCATCCACCAGTAAGACTTTTCGCCCTAAACCCAGCAAACGCAAAGATTGGTGACGTGCTGGCAACACAGCCAACAACGCTTGATCCAGCGTGCCCACCCCCACATCGGCCAACAATGTCTTCTTTCGATTATCTGCCAGCCATGCATTGCAGTAAGCTGTCGCACTCAATTCTTGAGCTTTGTCCGATTGTCCTTCTTCATATATTGCATCATCGCCCTGCTCCGACAGCAGCACAGATTTCTGAAAAGCTTCGGACAGATTTCTTGCCCCATGCGCCAACACCAGTGAAGGCAAATCACCGGCTTGATAAAAACGCTGATACACTTTGCTTAATCGCTCCTCATACATGGCATTGGATGTTGCCATGGTTGGAAGCGCCACATACAAACCATCGGCCATACCTTCGCTTAATAAGCGATGGGTAAGCACCAATGCCGCTTCTGTTTTCCCGGCTCCCGTCACATCTTCAAGGATAAATAGCTGCGGGTGCTCCGCCAAAGGCTCTTCAATCGCATACTGTTGCAATGGTGTCGGCTGCTCGATAAACGGAAACAGATCAGTGATCCCCTGAAAGTCTCTCACATGCGGTATCGTTGGCATGGCTTGAATAACTTTGTCTGCTGAAGGCAAAGCAAAATCATGCCAATATTCGGATAACTTCTTCGGAGTCTGACAATATTTAAAATATTCCTGGTTTGATCCCAACCAATCAGCCAACACTGCTACCCCGGCAAATTGCCACGATACAGCTTTCAACTGTCGCTTCATTGATTTATCCAGCAATGGCGCAGAATCAAATTCAGACAAAAATAACTGCATCATATCCTGGACGAAAAATGAGGCTGCCAATTCATCTTCAGCTTGATAATAGTTTGAAATTCGTTCGCCTGACTTTTTCGGAGGTACGCCGTGATGACCTGTCACAATCTCCATCCATGGTTCCATGCGCTTGAGCCATGCGCCATTCTCTGTATTGAGTTTAGAAAGTTTTGGCAAAATATTCTTGCACCACAGCCTAAACCCCAGTGTGTCATGTCGTTCTGTATATGACATTCTCGCATTGGCTTTCACCAAGTCTAAAGACATCTCCGATTGCAGTCCCTGAAACGACCTTGCGAATTTCCCAAGATCATGAAGTGCCAGACAAAATACAAAAAACTGTTGGAGCCAAACAGGTTCAACGTTTAACTGTGCAGCTAGACGTTTGCAAAACATCTTGTCTGGTGAAAGCAATAGTTGCCCCACGGCCGCCACATCCAGACAGTGATATGGTAATAGGTGATAGGAGGCACATTGATTGCCAGAGGGCACCTTCCTCCACTTATGCATTTTAATTTTCTGAATAAGTTCTTTAACGGGTATGCTGTGCCTTTCAGCGATAATATTTATCGGCTCGTCAGACGAGCAGTAATCCACTTCCAGCCTGGGTTTGGCCTTACCCCAATACTGAAAATAACTTTTCGTCATAGCTGGATCACAAGGCAAGCCACCTTACTCAAGGAGTTATCAAGTGACGGTATACATCGACTTTGGTTAGTCATACAACCAAGCATACACCTTGATAAGATCAAAACATGATCTTCAATCGTTTGATTTTTCGTAAATGTTTACAGCTTGTCGCAAACGTTCTGCAACCTGTCCACGAAGTTCAGCTGGAGCGATGACTTCTACATCCGGCCCATAACGGCATAGATCCAGAATTAATTCGATGGCATGGTGATAGGGGAAACGCAATTCATAGCCTCCATCAGGGAGCCATTTTCCTGATTGATTTGGATGCCAGGTTTCATAGGCAACCCACTGTGCTCGCTCGGTGGTGAAGTGCAATACCGCTTCTTTATCTGCTTTGCCAGCGAGAACGCCGTATGCTGAACTGAGATCCTGATTAAGCACTTCCTCATCAATATTGGTGGCGGATTGCTCCAGCATTCGCGCTTTTGTAATTCGATCCAATGAAAATGAACGTAAATCTTGTCGCTGATGACAGTAGCCATCGCAGTACCAGTAGAGGAAAATCGGGCCAAGGCCCGCTGTTGTGCAGTAGGTCCTCTAGGACAGGCTCCTAGATATACAAATCCAGCAAACCCTGCGATACTTTGGCTGCGACCGGAATTACCTGTTCCAATGCCATGCCATCAAGTTCATCCGGAGCATTCGATCCCCTTGCATAATAGGCGTTTTGATCACGTTGCTGAGGTTGTTGGTCAGCGACCTGGGCCTGAACATCAACAAAACCCATATTATCAAACTGCTGACGTAACTGCGGCAACGTGGCTTCCAATACATGACGCACGGTCTGATTCGGACTGACGATTAGAATGGAAGCCTGGTCATGCTGCAGGCGTATTCTGATGTCAAGCAGCCCAAGTTCCGGTGGGTTGAGGCGGATATTGGCTGCCTGCACATTGCCCTGCGCCAACCAGACAACCCGGTCGGTAAAAGCCTGGGCCCAACGTGGATCACCTGGCTGCACCGCAACCGGCATGGTCAATACCGTCGAAGTCGTGGTGGTTGCCAACGACGATAACCCGGGCAATGGGCTATTGCTCAACATGGCAGGCACAGTACCCGATCCATCAGCAGACCGGGTATTTATACGGCTCGCAGGCGTCAACAATAGATCTGGAGTTGACCTAAGCTGCTGTGGTGCTGTACGCGAACCTGCTACCGCTTGCAGTACCGTGTTACTGGTATCACTAGCGACCCTGTTGGCCTGATCAGTGGTAACTGTTTCAGCCTGCCCTTGTACCGGTGTCGCTTTACCCGAAGAGGTTATGGCCGATGAGGGGACGTTTTGCTGCACTGTGATACCTGGTTCTGAAGTGGTTTGCAGTTTTGCTTGCCGCCCGGCAATTGTCGCAACTGTGGTTACTTGCTGCATTCCGGTGTTCTTTGAGCTTGCTGAGCCGGCGTCTTTACCACCCGCAGTTACAGTCGATACCGCTGGTGCCATGGCTGTGGTTTGTATCGCAGTGGTTGTGGTGGCAACAGCGGCCGAAGTGATACTGCCCTGTAGCTCCGCGGATGGCAAGCCGTTTGCGGGCTCTGCACCTGACGCTTGACTGCCGGGTATTCCAGTGACTGCCGTGGTGACATCTGCAGCGATAGAGCGGACTGTAGCCGCGCCATCAACACCCAATGCCGCCGTGCCGGCATCCATTCCAGTAGTCGAAACCAGGTCGGCAGCAACCGCTCCAACACCGGAGGCCGTCGCGATGCCAATGGCATCGTCTGCTTCGGGCTCGGGCTTATGGCCCTTAAGATCGGTAGCGTCTTTTCCTGCAGTGGCCGATTCGCCCGGCAAGGAGTTGCCGGTTGTACTCTGTTTTGTTGCCGGTTCATCCACCCCGGTCGACCTGGTTTCTGCGGCAGGCTGTGCACGATCACCTTCCTTAGCGGCTGGCCCTGTCCCGGGAGGGGTCATGCGATCACGCAATATACGTCCAAATGATTTTGTCGAAGTTGCCTGATTATCCCCAGGCAAGGTCGCTGGAGCAGAATTCGTGGCTGCCAGGCTTTTTGGTGGCGCCGGGACAGTTGACATACTCGTTTGCAGGGACATGAACTGACTCCTGGGTTCATCTTGCCTTGTTGGATTTACACGGGGCTTTGCCTCGGTAAATCAACTAGCAACTTGCATGCCAGATCTGCCCTGTCAATCATGACCTACGACCAGCCTGGTCATCCAGGGTCGCCTGTTCCTGCAGCAACTCTCTGGAGATGGCTTCTTCGCGCGCTCGTTCCCGCAATTTCTCGTAACGTTTCTTTTCATTACGGGTCACTAACCAAGCCTGGCGCTTGAGTTTGACGTCTTCCTCAAGCGTGGTATTGCGCTGTTGTTGTTGCCCGATCACCTGATCGAGCTGCTCGATAAAACGTCGATAATGCTGTAGTACCGCCATCCGGGTGCTTTGTGTGCCCTTTTGTAGCATTTGGGAATGGTACTCAGATCGAAACCGTTCCAGATCCAGCAACTGTTGAAGCCCTTGCTGCAGTACAGTCTGGCTTTCTCCGAATGCTTTCAAGGCACCTTGTTCTTTGCGCCGTGCATATTCCTCAACCGCTAGCAGACCCTTTCCAGGCTTTGCCATAAGCTTCTACTCAGGCCACCTGCGTAGAGGATTTGGGCGCTTGGGATGGCAATAAACCAAGCAATTGCTGGAGCCCATGTTCCAACGTAATCGCTTGATCCATCGGTTGCTTAATAAATGCCAGCAACCGGGAACGCATCGCAATGGCTTCGTCAATCGCCGCATCGGAACCTGCCGCATAGGCACCGACGTTGATCAAATCCCGGTTATTTTCAAAGGTAGTGTACATTTGCTTAAAACGATTAATGATTTGAAACTGTTCAGAAGTCACGATTTCATTGATCACCCGACTGATCGAGGCTTCGATATCAATCGCGGGATAAAGCCCTGATTCTGCCAGTCGCCGCGATAACACGATGTGGCCATCCAGAATAGCCCGTGCAGTATCCGCAACCGGGTCGTTATCCATATCCCCTTCCGTCAAGACCGTATAAAAAGCGGTAATCGAACCTTCATGCTGGCTATTGCCCGTCCGCTCAACCAACATGGGAATCTTGGCAAATACCGAGGGTGGATAACCACGGGTTGCGGGTGGCTCACCGATAGCCAAGCCTATCTCCCGCTGCGCCTGCGCATAGCGGGTCAGAGAATCCATCAACAACAGCACTTGCTTGCCCTGATCTCGAAAATATTCTGCAATAGTCGTTGCCAGCAAGGCGCCGCGAATGCGCAACAGCGGTGGATTATCCGCTGGTGTAGCAACGACAACAGCCCGCCGCAATCCTTCTTCACCGAGAATGTTATCGATGAATTCCTTGACTTCACGACCACGCTCACCGATCAGTCCAACGACAATCACATCCGCTTGGGTAAACCGGGTCATCATCCCCAGCAAGATGCTCTTGCCGACGCCGCTACCGGCGAACAAACCCAGCCGCTGGCCACGACCCACGGTAAACAGGGTATTGATAGCCCGTACTCCGACATCGAGCGGCTGTGAAATGGGTCGGCGTAATAGCGGATTAATCGTTTGCCCATGTAACGGCATGGCACATTCGGTGCGAATTCTGCCGCGACTATCCAGAGGATTACCGGCACCATCAATGACGCGTCCCAACATGGCTTTACCCACTGCAATGCTGGTGGTCGCCCCGCTTGGAATCACCCTGGCATTCGGTCCGAGGCCTTCGGTATCACCCGCGGGCATCAGCAGCAAACTTTCACCCTTGAAACCCACCACCTCAGCTTCGATTTCACGACCATCCTGACGAATGACCGTACAACGCCCACCAACTGCCGACTGACAACCCACCGCCTCCAGCGTCAGGCCAACAATCCGGGTCAGCTTGCCTTCTGCCGTGAGCGATGGAATTGCAGCCACCGTATTGCGCATAACCCGCAAATTTGTGGCAATCTGTTCACTCAGGTGGATTTTGTTCATAACCATTGTCCTTGACGATCACCGACGATTGTGATTCTTCACTAACCACTTCATCCGCTTGACGAATCCCTCCCAACATTCCGGAAATCAAGGTATTGAGCCGGGTTTCAAGCCGACCATCGACCTGCGAAGCGTCACCAACCAAACGCACATCGCCTCGATTCAGGACTGGATCTTCAATAAGCTCCCAGATCGGAGCCTTGCTGTCAAGCGCCAATGCTTCCCGGACAATGACAGAATCCTCCGGATGCAAACGTATCTGAATTTGTTGACTGGAAAAGGGCAACGTATTGACCGCCTCGCGAATAACAGCAATCAACTGCCCAGGGTCCTGGCGAATTTCCCGGCGTACCAACTGCCGGGCCACCGCTCGAATGACGGCGACCAATTCTTCCATAACATGGTCATTAAAAAGTTGTGCCGGCTTGCTCAGCGCATCAAGAGTTCTGGATAACGAGTTAATCACTTCCTGTCCGGAATCAAGACCCTTAACGTGGCCCTTGCTCAATCCATCCTCATACCCTTGGTCGAATCCTTCCTGCCAAGCTTGTTTCTGAATAATCTCTATTTCGGTTGCTGTAGGCGGAGCCAGGGAGATTTTCGACTTTGAGCGCTCTGCCGCAGCGGTTTTCGTCATGGTTGGCAACTCCCAACGATTAACCTCCGCCTCGCCCCCCTGAGCATAGGGTAACCGCCGCTTCATGGGCTGAAATCAGGAGCCGGAGCGAACATCACATCATTGCTCTTATAGAAATTCTTCACCACCGGAACCACCCAGCATAATCGTCCCTGCTTCCGCAAGTTTGCGGGTAATAGCGACAATCTCTTTCTGTGACGCTTCCACATCTGCCAGCCTCACCGGACCCATATTTTCCAGGTCATCACGCAATAACTCCGATGCACGAGAAGACATGTTCTTGAAGATTTTTTCCTTCAGCTCTTCTGACGCCCCTTTCATAGCCAGCGCCAGACGATCCGCTGGTACATCCCGCATCAACGTCTGGATACCACGATCATCAATATCCAGAAGATTCTCGAAGACAAACATCAGCTCTTCAATTTTTTCCGCTATCTCCTCATCCTGCTCTCTAACCTCATCTCTGATGAAGGTCTCTGTAGTACTGTCCAATTGATTGAGAATATTCGCCGCAACTTTCAGGCCTCCAATGTCGGCAGTACTGAGTCTACTACTGTTGGCACCCGTTAACTGACGCTCCAACAAGTCATTAAGCTCCTCCAAAGCAGAGGGTTGCACGCCCTCGAGATTGGCGATCCGTAACATCAGATCAGAACGGGTATTTTGTGGCAACGACTGCAGCACTTCGGCGGCCTGCTCGCTCTCCAGCAAACTCAGAACAATGGCAATCGTTTGCGGATGTTCATTGTGGATCATATTGGCGATTGCCCTGGGTTCAAGCCATTTCAATTCCTCAATCCCATTGGAATCGCCACCCATCAGGATGCCACTGACCAAGGTCCGGGCTTTATCCTCACCCAGCGCCTTGCCAAGTATGGAACGGATATAATTCTCCGTACCCTGACCCCCCAATGCCGTTTGGTAACTCACTTGATCTCGAAAATCCTTTAATACTTCCTGTACCTGTGCAGTGGTGATATTTCCAAGACTGGTCATTTCATAACTGACCTGGCGTGTTTCGCGAGTATTCAGGTGCTTAATGACTTGTGCTGCCTCACTATCACCCAGCACCATCAACAAAATAGCCGCCCGTGCTATGCCGGACAACTTGGCGTTGTCTTCCAGAACTGCCGGATTATCAGCCATCTTCCTTCATCCACCCTCTAACGACTTGTGCAACCCGTTTCGGATCATCCTTGACCATTTGCTGGGCCAGGGAAAGTTGCTCCTCATAACCCGACCCTGGTGCCTCGAGTTGTACCATTTCACCTTGCCCTGGTGGTGCACCAAGGGCCGGTTGGCCAGCTCCTTGTGCGGTCATTGCCTGCTGCTGTGCCGTTTCCAGTCCCAAAGCACCCCGACCCCGCTCGGCTGCAAGTTCTGCCATTTCACGACCGGTCAATGATTTAAAAGCGGGGCGTATGACCAAAAACAGTAACAGCAACAAAAAGATTCCGGCAACAACCTGTTTGGCGATATCCCATACCCATGGTTGTTTCCAAATGGGCACTTCCGGCAATGGTGCTGGTGACTCGGGAATCGAGAATGGCGTATTCACCAGAGTAATGGTATCACCGCGTGCCTCACTGAAACCTACGGCCTGCTTGGCCAATGAAAGCAGGCGATTCTCATCTTCAGGAGATAGCATGCGAGGAACCAACTTACCGCTCGAGTCTGTAGTGGTCGATTGATCGACCACTACGGCAATGGACAATCGAGTTACCTTGCCGGATGCCAACTGCACATGACGGATAGTTTTGTCTAGTTCGAAATTATGGATCGCCTTGGAGGAACTGGACGAAGGTGGTGCCGTGCTTGTACTGGTAGCCGTCTGGGCAGTCTGATTCGTGCCGGTTGCAGCAGCGTTTGCTGTAGCCGAAGTCGTAGCAGGTGCTGTTGCCTGACCAGGAGGCTGATTGCTGAGTGCTCCGGGAATACCTCCTGTGATTACGGAGCCGGTGCGGTTTTGTGACGACAGCTGCTCACTTCTCATCACCTTGCTGTTGGGATCATACTGCTCCTGGGTCTGCTCGGTTATTGTATAATCCACCTCAGCATTAACCTGAGCACGGACTTTACCCACGCCGACGATAGGCGTCAGGATATTTTCTATGCTGCGCACATATTCGCCTTCCAGACTCGCAGTCTGCTTGCGCTGGCGGGAGGTCTGTCCGAGGGCTGAGGAACTGCCGCCAGCGGATAACAACTGGCCTTTCTGATCGACAATGGTCACTTGATCCGGAGCCAGTTCATTAACACTCGACGCAACCAGATAGGCGATGCCGGAAATTTCTTCTTCGGATAAACTGGAGCCCAAAAACCGGTTGATGACTATTGATGCCGTAGCTTGGCGGCGGTTACGCACAAAAGCCGACTGTTTGGGAATTGCCAGATGAACCCGAGCACTACGGATATTGCGCAAAGATGTGATCGATTGTGCCAGTTCCTCTTCGAGGGCATGTTGATATCGAGCATTTTCCATAAACTGGCTGACACCAAATCCCTGGCTTTTACTCAACGACGCAAAACCGACACCGGAACTACGAGGCAAGCCTTCGGTGGCCAACTTGATGCGAGCCTGTTGAATATCTGCCGCCGCAACCAGGACCACTCCGTTAGCACTGTCGAGTTTATACCGAATACCGGCACGCTTTAGACTATTGATCACCTCGCCACTTTCTGCTGCCGAGAGACGGCTGAACAAGGGCTCATACGTTGGCGTTCTGGACCATAGAGCCACCACGATACCGAGCGCCACACTGATCGCGATACCCACCAGAAAACCGATTTGCTTGAATGCCGGCAACCGGGAAAACCCGGCAGCAGGCAAGGACAATTGACGCCCTCCGGCTTCTGCATCTACGACAGCCATAACCCGTTCCTATTCTGTTTCTTAAAACACACGCTGTTGACCCACCCACTCACACCTGCATGTTCATAATATTCTGGTAGGCCGAAACCAAGCGATTTCGAACTTCCGTTATCGCACTGAATGACAGATTCGCCTTTTGCATGGCGACCATCACTTCAGCTAGTTGAATATCCTGGCTGCCCAGTTGATAAGCTTTCGCAAGTTGTCCTGCTTTAAGCTGGCTGGTATTGGTCTGTTCGATGGAGTAACGTAACAGGGCCGCGAAACCGGAACTGGTCGGAGAATCTGCGGCTTCCGGTTTACCCGCGGCCTGGTTCGACATCGATTGCATATTTCGTAACAGTGTGGTGGAATCAATAATCTTCATCGTCAAGTCCTGTATCGTTGATTTGCATGGTTTCCTTCATCCTCACCTTCCTTTATCCTTATCAGGCAGCTTGTTCCATCGCTGTGATCACTACCCCGCACTACCGGTTTGCGGTATGGCAAATCCAGCCTCACGCAGACGTTTAAGCTTGTAGCGGAGCGTTCTCTGACTGATTCCGAGTGCGGCAGCTGCCTCAGCACGACGGCCATTAACCTCGCGCAGACAATCCAGAATCACTTGTGCCTCACGTTGTCGCAAGTCATCACCCAACGATGGATTATCCCCTTCAGAAACTACACCACTCGTTGACTCAACTTGCTGCACCTGAGGTTCATCACAATTTGATTCAACGTACACGGGTGCTGCTTCGAACTGTAAATCAGCAACCTCTATGGTCTCACCCAGTTGCAGAATTAGGGCTCGTTGCAGCAGATTATCCAGCTCCCGGACATTACCGGGCCAACGATAAGCCAGCAGTGCAGCCTGTGCCGCTGCACTTAACTGCACCCCGACCCGGCCCGCCAAATGAGCATGATGGCGTAGAAAATAACTTGTCAGTGGTAGAATATCCCCGGGTCGACTTGCCAGAGTCGGCATGTGCAGAGGAAAAACGTTTAGTCGATAATACAAATCCTCACGAAATCTCTTTGCTGCAACTTCCTGCCTGATCTCGCGGTTGGATGTCGCCAGCACCCTGACATCCAGAACAATCAGTTTTTTCCCACCGAGGCGTTCAACCTCCCGCTCCTGCAGCACCCGTAACAGCTTAGCCTGCAATCCCAGATCCATTTCTGAAATCTCATCCAACAGCAGTGTCCCGCCTTGTGCCTGTTCAAACTTCCCCGGAGAAGCCTGATAGGCTCCGGTAAAAGCCCCTTTTTCATAACCGAACAGGGTGGCTTCGAGCATATTCTCCGGTATTGCAGCACAATTGACCGCTACAAACGGACCTGCGCTACGTGCCGACTGCTGATGGATAAAACGGGCAATAACCTCCTTTCCGGTACCTGATTTTCCGGTAATCAGGACGGTGGAGTTGGTTTGTGCCACACGCTTTGCCAACTGCAATAAATCCAGTGTCACCGAATCTTCTGCAATCACCTCCCCATCGGGTACATCCGCAGGCAGGTAGCGTTCTACCGTGTTAACCAGCACCTGTGCTTCAAACGGTTTAACGAGATAATCTACAGCACCATCACGCATGGCCTCGACAGCCTGCTGAATGCTGCCATAAGCCGTCATCAACAGCACGATCGTTTGTGGGTGTTTGTCGCGGATTTTTCGTAGCAACACATGACCGGACATCCCCGGCATGCGCACATCGCTGATCACCAGATCGACTTTCTCCATCGCCAAAATCTGTAACGCCCGGGCACTACCATCGGCTGAGACCACCCGGTATTGTGCCAGGCGCAAAGTTTCTGCCAAGGCATCACACAAAGCGGCATCGTCCTCCACCACCAGAATCAAGGGCGTTTTCACGACTCTTCATTCCCCATAACCAACACTTCATTCTCCACAGCCATCACTTTGTCTTCCACATCGACCACTGCAGCCGTTGTTGATGCCACCGACTCGGGTAACAAAGGCAAGCGCAGTTCAAAACAGGCTCCTGTTGCTACCGGCACTAATTTGACCAGGCCATGATGGGCCTGCATAACGAGTTGTACAACAGCTAGACCAAGCCCCGTACCCTGGGAGCGAGTGGTATAAAAGGGTTCAAAAATACGGCTACACTCATCATCTGCAACCCCGGGACCATTATCATGAACATGTATGCATACCTCCTGGAGATCACATCGTGCGCTGACCACTACCTGCGCAGCAGGGGTACCGGACTCGGTCAAAATCTGTAGTGCATTCACCAGCAGATTGTCGATGACCCCGGCCAGTGCATCCCGGTTACCTCGAATCACCAGAGCTTCATCAATAGGCTGTAGCTGCAGAACAATCTGTTGTTTTTTGTATAGACTCTGCTGATTGACTACCGTAGCTTGCAACAACTCGGAAACATTGAGTTTTTCGGTAACTTGGCTGCCGCCTCGAGCAAAAATCAGCATATCTTCGATTAGCGACTCCAGGTGGCGCAGCCGCCCACGGATTTTCTCCGTAATCAGCCGAGCGTGCTCTGTTCCACTATCGAGATGGGATAAATACAGCAGTGCAGTAGCCAATGGGGTCCGGATCTGATGGGCAAGATGTGCAGCGGTCTCCCCCATGGCCTGCAGACGGCTGGCCCGACTGAGCTGCTGCTGTTGCATACGCGATGTTGTCACATCCTGAAACAGCAATATCTGCCCCGCCTGACCTGCCATAGGACAGGTAGTAACCGCCAGTTGCCGGCCATTTTTCAATACTACATCGCCGGAGGCATCCGCAGTGGGTTCGAATAAACGAGCCACCACACTGTACCAGAGCTGCTCGGTCAATTCTCCAAACCACGCACGTCCCGTGGTGTTGATGTCACTGACGCAACCATCACCATTCAGCACCACGACACCTCCCGGCAACGCATCCAACAGGCGACGCAAACGAGAATCCTCAGCTTCTGCAGCCATAGCATCTACTACCGGATTTCGTATACGACCACAACTTTGCACGCGTTCGGCTCCTCTATATTTTTGTGGCTATTATCAACTACAACCGACCACAAAACAGGATAATAAAAACTGCCTATTGCCATTAGCAGCAATAACTGTGCCTGTCATCGACAATACCAAACCTACCAGGACCAGGTGCTCATAATGATTCTGTCCTATTGATTCAAAATTTCGCAATGTACTGACCCACAAAGGCTTTTCTTTAGGTATTGGGGCACAAAATATCAGCCAATTTTCACTCCAGAAATAGCCTCATAACGAACACTATATTCACAAACATGATAATTACAGAAATGCAGGCCCCTGACGTCAGAAAATCAGCGCGCCGCTATACCATGGCCACCTAACCCGTCAGAATCCTGACGATCTGTAGAGGCATAGTGGCCATACTTACGCATTTTTTCCACCAGTGTGGTGCGTCGCATATTCAGGAGGCGGGCCGCTTGAGCCACCACACCCTCAGCCTGCAGCAGTGCCTGGTCAATCAAATGCTGTTCCCGCTCAGCCAGATAACGCTTCAGATCCAAACCCGCTTCAGGCAGCCGTGAGCCGGGTAACTCACTGCGCAACATCGTGGATTCAGATAGTACCGGCCCAGGTTGTTGTGGTAACGTCTTTGCGTGAATATCTGGTCGGAAGCGTTCTGGCAAATCGTTCACATCCACCACCTTGAAGGGATAGAGGATCACCAATCGCTCGACCAGATTGGCGAGTTCACGAACATTACCCGACCAGGGATACTGACATAGTACTTCAATACATTGTGATGTGATGCGTACCGTACCACGACCAGATCGCTCCAGTCGCGCTGTCAACTCCTGAATCAATAAAGGAATATCCTCTCGACGTTGTCGTAATGGGGAAACTGCTATGGGAAATACATTCAAGCGATAATAAAGGTCTTCACGAAACAAGCCCTCTGCAATTCTTTGTTCCAGGTCACGATGGGTCGCGGCAATAATCCGAACGTTGGCGTCGATAGTTTTATTACTACCCAGTCTTTCGAAACTGCGTTCCTGCAATACCCGCAACAATTTAACCTGCATGGGTAGACTCATGTCACCGATTTCATCAAGAAACAAGGTCCCACCCTCAGCCAGCTCAAAACGTCCCTTGCGTGCCGATATGGCACCGGTAAATGCACCCTTTTCATGGCCAAATAGCTCACTTTCCAGCAAATCGGATGGAATGGCCCCACAATTTACCGGAACAAACGGTCCACTGCGACGGGATGAAAATTCGTGCACATTCCTGGCCACCACTTCCTTGCCGGTACCGGTTTCACCAAGGATCAAGACCGTCGCCTCAGAGTTGGCTACCTGTTCCACGGCATGACGAATCTCCTTAATGTCCTGACTGTTTCCGACCAGACTCCGTACCAATTCCAACGAACGATTGCGATCTGCGCGCTGCTGGACCATCGACAAGGTAGCCCGTTGTAAAATAACCAACAATTGCGACAGTTGCAGGGGGGTGAATACCTGTCCCAAAATGTAAGGATCAAACCTGGGGTCATGCAACCGGTTCGCAGCATCCGGATAGACCAGAAACACCGGTGTATGCGGATGCACTTTTTTGAGATCTGTCAAGGTTTTAAGCACCGGCTCAGCCGCTGTTGCTGCCATTAACACCAAATCAACGGCATCCCCGGTGCTGCAAACCTCCTGCCAGTGCTCATAGTCACCATCGAAAATGTGAGAACAGCCGGTAAACTCCAGCACATCCCGCAGATAACGACGCGTTTCAAGGGCATTGGCAATCAGCACAATTTGCAGAGCACTAAACGCCTTGTTGGCCTCATCCATCGTATCAGTATTGAGCCTATTCATGGCAAGTTTCCAATCCACAAGTTTCCGGTCAGGAGTCTGTCAATATACTGCCGCACAAGGAGCCGGGCAATGGCTTGAGGTATAGCATGCCCGAATACAGCTGTCAAAATTTTGAACATTTTAATAATGCTACCCACTGAGTAACGCTTCAGCGTGTTTAGATTTTGCTTCAGTACCAGGCATTTTCGCACGGAGAATGTGAGCATATAGGTCCTATGTGACCATTCGAGTACGAAAATATCGAGTACGAAAATAACGCCGTAATGGGACAAAATGATGAATACGCTGAATCGTTACCCCACTGATAGGTAATGACTTGTCAACATTTGAATTCATTATTCCAACATTTCCTTCTAAGTTTGTTGACCAATCATTGGAGTTGAACAAGTCAATACATGAAAGCCCAAAAAGACCAACCGGGAGAAGAGTGGATTATACGATCTACTCTTGCCCCTTTATAACATTGTGAAGAAACTTGATAACACTGGATGCCACAGCATGTGGGGCATCCATATGCAAATGATGATGGCCTGGCAATGTCTCCAATTTAGCCCTGGCAAAGCAACGACAGCGAGCCGACACCAAGTCTGTATTCGTCAATAAACCGTCTTTTGCACGTATGATCAAGGTCGGGGCCTGTACTTCTCCTAACACGGACTGGGTCTGTGCTTCACTCATATAGACCGGCGTCAACCACCGTAATTTTGGGTCATTTCGCCAAACCAGGCCTTGATCAGTACGGCGATGGTTACGCGCAACCAAAATACGAGCAGCCGCTATTGACAAATCCCCTGCCTCAGCCCTTCTTTGTGCCATGGCTTCAAGATCCGCATAATATCGCGGCCGCAGCTGGTGTCTTTGCATGGCCAGACTGCGACGCAGTTGCGTGGCGGCAACACCTGGGCTTGTGGTCAGAGGGCCAACCGAATCGATCATCACCAACGCGACGATACGTTTCGGGTACAGCGCAGCCAGATAGGCACACAGTGCCGCACCCAGTGAATGCCCAAGCAAAATATAACGCTGCCAGTGAAGTGTTCGGGGCAGCACCGCCAATCCACTCAGATAGTCTGCCAGCGTATAAGCAGTAGCATCGTGTTTGTGCTCAGAAAAACCGTGCCCCGGTAAGTCCGCAGCGACCACCAGTCGGCTACCATGAAGGCCAGCAAGCAGTAGAGGAATCAAGGCATCATGGCTGGCAGCATTATCCTGCCAACCATGTAAGGCTAGAATCGGTATCCCGCCAACTTGTCCCCAGACCCGCGCAGCCAGTGTTCCTGCCGGGGTGGTAAAATACTGCTCGACAAGCATCGGCAACTCCATCATCTCGGACAAACTCCCGGATTCATGCCAAACCAAACCTGGCCGGACGCTGCAATAACACAAAGCGGGCACACAATCCCACTGCCACGATGACAGCCCCTAAACCTATGAATATAAATAATTTTTCAATACCACCGTGCAAGTGAATGGCGTACCACCAGCCACCGGTGACCATAATCCCCCAGAATCCAAGAATCTGAATCACTACAGCCGGCCAGACATCCGCCAAACCGCGCAATGAGCCCAACAGAACGGATTGCACCCCATCCGGCACCAATACAAAACCCAAAATAAACAGTAAAGGCAAGGTAGTGGCAATCAATCCAGGGTCCGTCGTATAGACTGCCAGTACCTCACGATCAAAAATCACCAGCAAAATACCTGACGTAACACTGAACACCAGTGCCATCAGTACGGGCACCAGCCCGGCCCGTAACTGCCCCAATGCGTCGGATCGCCCCCTGGCAGCTGCCACCCTGACCCCCGCGGCAGTAGAGAACCCCAGCGAAAACATGTACATTAACCCCAATAGATTAAACAGGATGCTATAACTGGCGATCGATAATGTACCCAGACGGCCGGCCATTAACGTCATCATCGCGAAGGCGCTGGACTCGGTCACTTGAGACAGTCCCATGGGAAAACCGAGACTGCGCAATTCCCGACCACACCGTCGACCCACCTCGGAGCATGCCCGGTGCAACCCATATTCGGCTACATTGACCCGCTGCCGGATATAAATCAGCAACATCAGCAACAACAGCCAGCGGACCAGGGTTGTGGCCCAGGCGGCACCAGCTGCTCCTTGTGGCCCCAGGCCCAGGCCGCCGTAAATCAACCAGAAGTTAAGCAATATATTGACCAGATTACCGACCAACATGGCCAACATACCCGGCAGTGGGCGTTGGATACTTTCCAGCCACATGCCTGTAGAGGCATACAGCAACATCCCGGGAATCCCCCAGCCAATCGCCATCAAAACCTGGCCCCCGGCTGCCGCCAAAGCAGGTTGTTGCCCTGCAAATAACAAGAACCCTTCGCCAAATTGACACAAAATACCAATTAGAATACCGACACCCAGGGCGTGCCACCAGGTGGTTCGCAGTACCGCTCCGGTTTCCGCCCGCTTTCCGGATCCGAACAGTGCGGCACTGATAATTTGTCCACCTGTCACCAGACCGATACCGAACAGCAGCATCGGCACCTGAATACTCTGACCAATTCCGTAGGCCGCCAGCGCATCCGCACTGACACGTCCAACCATAATGGTATCCACGGCAATCATGATCAGCAAACCCGAGCGTGCGGCAGCCACCGGTGCCGCCAATCGCAAAATCTGTCGCATCTCGTGCACTAACCAACGCCTCAACACACTAGCGCCCCCGGAAGCCTGTACCATCGTTTCTGATGACTGCTATCATTGCATCTGGCAGCTGACAACCGGCTGCCGGACGACCTGATCGCATTAACAATCACGAACAGCCTCTTAAGAGACCGTCCGAGAACAGGAATAAGTACAACCCGAGCGAAAAAATATGATAGCTTTGCGCCCATGCTGACAAAAATTCTCCTAACCATCGCTGTTATTATTGCGGCCATGCTGTATGTCCGTACCCAAAACAGCAAACCGACAAAACCCAGGCCGGCTCCACCACCCCCACCGCAATTATGGGGAGTGACCGTAACCGCTGAACGCCTCGCATATGGTTTGCTGGTCGTGTTTCTACTCATCTCGGCACTGGTCTATTTTTATTACTGGCGTGAGCAACAAAAAATTATCAATATTCGGGTCTTCGCCGACAGCTCAAACAGCAGCACCCTGTATCAGGCTCGTCGTAGCGACATTAATGGCAGACACTTCCTGACCATCGACGGCCGTGAAGTCAAGTTGGGTTCCGCTGACCGTATGGAGGTCAGCTCCGAATAAGCCGACGATCGTCACTGCTCGTCTTCACCGGGCCGATCGTTTTTACCGGAAACAAGATATCCCTGCAGAAAGCTTCGCATGCGTAGCGGAATTTCACCGGGTTGGCCGGTGTTGCGGTCGACAAACACATGCGTAAAATAACCGTAAGATGCGGGTGTGACCTGTTCCTGATCAAAGATAGCCAACTCATAGCGCAAGCTGGTGCGACCCAGGGCTGCCACCCGCAGAGCAGTCATCACTGTGTCTCCACCATCTACGGGTCGGCAGTAACAACAAGCATTTTCGACCACGAAAGGAATCACAGAATCCCGCTGCCAATCCAGCCCGGCAGCAGCCAGAAAGTGAGTGATCACGATCTCGTGCAGACGATGATAGGTGACATTATTGAGATGCTGGAGCTTGTCAAAATCACTCCAGCGCAAGGCCGTCTCATGCAGAAAGGTAAAATCCTTTCTGCTTGTCAAACGCAAATCTATATCCACAGTATTCTTCCCAACACCGGCTCAATTTTTATGCACAAAAACAGGCCGCAATCATACTCTTAAATCACCTCTTGAGGAGCCCGGAAAGACTACTGTACAGACGGTTTGAAAAAGTGGCCTTCTCTATTGGCTGAGACCGTAAATCGGTACATCAGGGTTGAACGCGAGCCAGGCAAAGGCAAAATGCATACCCCCACGAAGTGGCTGCAATTGTGCACCCTTTAATGGTCCTTTCACCGCAGTGCCCAGAACCGACCAGGTGCTGCCGGTCTGCTGATCAACCAGACTATTCTGCTGCCAGAGGAAATCCAGCTTCCGGCCACCTACTCTGCGCCTGAAAGCCACCACCGTGTAACGATTCAGCGTATTCATCTTTTGTCCCATTACGGCGTGTGTTCGTACTCGAATGGTCACATAGGACCTATATGCTCACAT
>DRJH01000389.1 GCA_011052285.1 Gammaproteobacteria bacterium | reverse complement strand
GCAATTTTGAATGAATTATCACTGGTAGAGTCCCCAAAAGAAAGAGATAAAAAAAATCATCTATTAAATTTGTTGAGGGCTGAACTGCCAGATAGCGGGCTTTCTTCTCTGGACGCCTCAATATTGATATCCAGTGATAATTTGATGTTTCCGCCCTTGCTGGGAACGGGTGGAACAGATGGTAATCTTGACTTCACTAATAATTTTATACAGAGATTGTTTGATCTCGTTGAGAATGAAGATGGGAAACCAACGCCTGCCGCTTCTGATTTACTCATAAACACTTTGTTTGACGATATTACAGTTGGGTGGAAAAACGATGCCATCGGCCAGTTTTCTCCCGGGCAGGCTGGCGGACCAAATGCAGGAACAGGGTACGAAGCAGGTGCGTTGATTAATCCCTGGAACTTTGTCCTGATGATCGAGGGTTCCTTGTTGTTTGCGGCAGCGGCAACTCGTCGACTGGGGGTTGACGGGGCAGGCGCAATGGCATTCCCGTTTACAGTGAGACCCAAGGGGAGCGGTCAAGGTGGTGTTGCGCTGAGTGACGAAAGTTCCTCGCGCGCTGAAATCTGGTTACCGTTATGGAGTAGCCCGGCCAGTCTCGGGTCTATAAAGTCCCTGTTCTCCGAGGGTAGGGTTGCGCTTGGTCGCCACAGTGCCAGGGATGGTCTGGATTTTTCCCGGGCAGTGAGCACGTTGGCGGCCAGTCGGGGTATCAATAGCTTCCAGCGCTACACTTTCATGAAACGATCAGGGAAAGCGTTTCTGGCTATGCCACTCAACCGGTTTTATATACCGCGAAAGCCGCAGCAGGATTTGATCAGCGAGCTGGATCACTGGCTCTGGCGTTTTCAGTCCTGGGCGCGCCGGGACGAAGCGGCAAACCATATCAAAATGCTTGCGCACCGCCTGGATGATGCATTATTTGATCTGAGCAGGCACGGTACGCACGGTTGTGGCGCTGTTCAGAAGGTGCTTATTACACTTGGCCAAATCCAGCAGTACGCCGGCACCAGTGCCTCAACAAGAGAGAATATCCCTCCTGTACCTTTTTTGAGTGAGCGCTGGTTTTTCGCGGCGCGGGATAACAGCCTTGAGTTTCACATTGCCTCGGCGTTGGCCGGGCTTGGAAGTGGAAATAAGCACACCATACCCATGTGGGCACATTTGTCCCCGCTTGATCCAGGTAGGTACTTTCCTGATTGGCTACCGGAAGGTGCAAAGCATCACTACTACACCTGGAATCATGGCGGGATCGAAAAGAACCTTGTTGCCGTGCTGGAAAAACGTTTATTACTCGCGCACAAGCCAGGTCAGGGCGATAAGCCCCTCGGAGGCAGGCTTGCAGTGGATGTTGCGGTAGTCGGAGCTTTTCTTGATGAGGCGATCGACGATAACCGAATTGGCCAGTTACTGCCAGGATTGGCGCACTGCAAGATTCCGGCAAAGTCGGAACAGCCTCCCGGTGAAGAACCATTTCCTGTACCGGCAGCTTATGCGCTGATAAAGCTACTATTCGTTCCAGATCGACAACTCCAGCGCTGTGGGCTGCTGGCTGGGATGGCAGCCCTGCCCATACCGCCAGGACTGATGCGCCTGTTGGCAACGGGTCGAACACAGGATGCCTTGGCACTGGCGCAGCGGCGTTTACGGATTGCCGGTCTGTCAACATTGGGTGGCACACCTTCCGCTGCGGGAATATCCGGCCGGCGGTTAGCCGCATCCTTGCTCATACCGCTGACGGATGCCGCCGTGCGGAAGTTACACCATTTGATTTGCAGGCGGAGCGCTGAACAGCGCCAGGCCTCTTGACGATATAAAAGCTGAGGAGAATAGAATGACGCTAAACATTGATGCACTTAACGGCAGTCCCCGTCTATTGATAGAAGCCCGCCTCAAGCCGGTGCAAGGTAGCCGTTTTCAACCTACAGGGTTCCCGGAAATCGGTGCAGCCGAGTACGAAGGTCCAGATGGTGAAAAGATGCTTCTCGTCGAATCGGCCCAGAGCATGGCGAATCGTTTGGAAGTGGTTTGCTGGGATGGGGTTCGCAATGATTGGCAGTCCCCGCTCGCAGGGTTACCGTTCGTGCGAGTCCTTGACGAGGCAGGTGCGGCGCTGACAAATTCGGTGCTTGAAGCCCACCGGATTAACTCGCCTTACATTCTGGAAGGTAAGGATAAAACCGTTTTCGATTTGCTAAAATCTGAACTGGCGGACATGAATGAAGGCGCTGTTGATTTAAAGAAGCTGGCAAAGACACTGCTGAAGCTGGATATCAATGCTTTATTGCATGGCATATTCCTGGCCAAGAAGGATCTGGCCGGTGGTCGTCTACGCCTGCCACGGGCATTGTCGGCATTTATTGAAGCAGAAGAAGTCAAGGTGGCAGCCAGTGGAGGTGTTAAGAATGACTCGGTTAATCCCTCGGGCGATACAGCCAGGGGATTTGGTAATGTACCGTTTTCACGCGATGAATATGTCTCGCCAAAAATTACTGCTTACTTCAACCTCGATCTGGCGCAGTTGCGTGGCTACGGTTTCAGTCCGAGCATCAATGGGCTGTTGATCGCAATTTCACTGTATAAAATTCGGCGTTTTCTTGAAACCGGTCTGCGCCTGCGAACTGCGTGCGATCTGGATGTGGAAACGCTATCGACCACCCGGCCTGAAAATTTTGTGCTTCCGTCAATAGCTGATCTGGAGAAGGCGTTGCCGGACTTGATCAAATCAGCCCGTGAAGAATCCGCATTCGCCGAGCCTCCTGTAACCGAAGTGACCTACAGGAAATAGTCACATGCTCGCGATCGGATTTCGTTTTCTGGCTGGGCGTTACCACGCTAACCCCTGGGGGCGGCACGTCAATGAAGCGGATGTAGAATGGCCGCCTGCGCCCTGGCGGGTGTGCCGGGCGCTGATTTCCACTTGGTATCATAAACTGGATCACCATCAATTTCCCTACGACCGGCTGGAGAGTCTGATCGACGAACTGGGGGAGACGTTGCCGCTTTATCATTTGCCGGCAGCGGTGCATACGCATTCACGCCATTACATGCCTCAGTGGAAAGGTAATACGTCGTTGGTATTCGATGCCTTTGCCCGAATCAACGCTGACGATGAACTCGTGATGGTTTGGCCTCAACGGCTACTGAACAGCGACCAGTGTCGCCTGCTGGATGAGTTGTTGCACTGTATGGGATATTTGGGACGTGCAGAGAGCTGGGTCGAAGCCCGACGACTGGCAGATGATGAAATGCCTGCCGATATTATCAAGGCGCTGGATAGCGAAGAAAAAATAATGAGTGAGTCTCTGTGCCGACCGGGTGAGGATGCTGTCGACCGGGATACCGGTGAGGTTAGAGGTGAGGTTGTACGCCTGCTTGCGCCCAGCCCGACCACAGCGTACCGGCAGTGGCGGGATGATTTTGTCAGCAACAAGATTGCCGGTCAGCGTGGTAAAAAGAAAAAGTTATTGCAACTGACCACGCCGGAACACCTTACGCAGGCGTTGTGTCTCGACACCAGCGAACTCCAGCAAGCCGGTTGGAGCCAGCCGCCAGCCGGTCGTTTCGTCGAATATCTCCGTCCACTGGATTGTCTGCGCCCGAAATTGGGGCAACCGAAGGTGCGTCGGTCGGTGGTGACGACCGCACGCTTTATGCTTATTGGTAAACCGTTACCCCGCATCGAAGATGCCATACGGATTGGCGAATATTTTCGCACAGCAGCTATGAGCAAGGCCAAATACGTTCTACAAGGCGCAGACAATATCCCGCCGGTACTCTCAGGCCATGATCTTGGCGCAGCGAACCGTCACGGTCACGCTTTTTATCTGCCAGAGGATGCCGCTGCTGATGGCTGCATTGACCACATACTGCTACACGCACCCGATGGATTGTCGCGGGAAGCCCAACATGTCCTGAGCCGCCTCACACTGTTGCGGGGCAGGCAGGGCATGGAATGGCAGGTGGTACTGGAAGGCATCGGCAAGGCCACGGATTTTTCCGCCGACAGTCTGTATACAAAAGAAAGTACTGTCTGGCAGTCTGCCACGCCGTATCTCCGACCCTGGCATTTGAAAAAGAACCCCTCCGAGCTTGAGCAACTAACCGCCTTCATTCGTAAAGAATGCCGGCTGCGTGAATTAGCACAGGAACTGGAAAGTGTGGAGCGGTTGCCAGCGATCACGGTTCACGGCAAAGCTCGTCGAGTGACCCATTTCCACCGTTTTCGCAATAAACGCGGCATCACCCAACCCGATACCCAGGGCTATTTTCTACGCTTACGGTTTTCTCAACCGGTAAAGGGTCCGCTGGCACTGGGCTTCGCCTGCCATTACGGGTTGGGCATGTTTCGGCCGGTCTGATCTCAGGCGCTGATATTCAGGACAGCAAATAGGCCGTTATCAATGCTTTAGCTGGCCAGGGGAAGCCTGCTATACCGGCAAGCTGTGACAAGATTATATAGGGTCTATATTTAGTCATGCAGAATATGAGGAAACGCAGGAGACGATGGCGATGCTTAAAATTCTTGCACTGGGTAATCGTCAGGTTGAAGAAGGTAGAGTAGTTGCAGCCAGGGATGCCTTCAAGTGTCTGCGCAAGAAAAAAGCGTCCGACGACTGATGCGCTATGCAGTGCTGTTGACCGAGGATGCGGCACGGGACCTGGAAGATATCCGCAATTACATCAGCGAACACGACCTTCCCTCCAGGGCAGAGCACGTACTCAAACGGCTGGAGAAAGTAATTTCCGGTCCAAAGAAGCTGCTGGCCCTTGGTATTCGTGATTACCGACAGGTATTCCTTAAACCCTACCGGGTGGTTTACCGTAGCCAGGGGAAACGGGTTTACATCTATCTCATTGCCGACGGGTGGCGGGACATGCAAACGTTGTTCGCACGACGGTTACTCAGGGCGTAGTCTGCCCATGCCAAAGAACGCCGACGAATCCCCACCGATCCAGGGCGACCTCGCACTCCCGTTCCCCGAACTTTCCGGTGACCAGCCGTTGATGCCGGCGCGCATGGTTAACGAATACCAGTATTGCCCGCGACTGGCCTATCTGGAATGGGTGCAGGGCGAATGGGCGGAGTCGGCCGATACCGTCGATGGTCGCTATAAACACCGGCGCGTGGACAAGGCAGCCGGCCACCTGCCGACGGCGTCCGAACTGGACGAAGACGAACAACTACACGCCCGCTCGGTTACCCTGTCCTCGAATCGGTTGGGTCTGATTGCCAAACTGGATCTTATCGAAGTCGAAGACGGCGTTGTCATTCCTGTCGATTACAAGCGCGGCAAACGTCCGCACATCGCCTGCGGCGTGTATGACCCGGAACGTGTGCAGCTGTGTGTTCAGGGTCTGATCCTCCAGGAGCATGGTTATCAGTGCGAAGAAGGCGCCATCTACTTTGTCGAGAGCAAAGAACGGGTGCGGGTCGCCTTCGATGACGAGCTGCGCACGCTCACCATCAACGCCATCAGCGGTCTGCGCCTGATCGCCGAGGGCGGGCGCATGCCGCAACCGTTGGACGACAGCCCCAAGTGCCCGCGCTGTTCGCTGGTAGGCATTTGTCTCCCCGACGAAGTGCGTTATCTGCACCATGGAACCATCCAGCCCAGGCCGCTGGCGGTCGCACGCGACGAAGCGCTGCCGGTCTATGTCCAGGCACACAGTGCGAAAGTGGCCAAGAAGGGCGAGAACCTGGAAATTTTCATCGATGATAAAAAAGTGCAGGATGCTCGTCTTATCGATACATCACAGCTTGTGTTAATGGGTAATATCTACGTCACCACACCCTGCCTGCATGAGTTGATGAAGCGCGGAGTCCCCATTACCTGGCACAGCTATGGCGG
>DRJH01000388.1 GCA_011052285.1 Gammaproteobacteria bacterium | reverse complement strand
TGTTCGTGGTAAGGCCCTGCTAACAGATCAATCGCCTGTTGTGGGTGCGACTCTCGCCACCGCCAGATCCAAAACCGGCCTCGGGTTTGCTTTGTTTGAGCCTGCCCCTGGCTCAGTACCCGCCAACCGGCAGGAACCTCAAACGTGCTGTCTACGGTCATCATAAGCCCGGCCCGCCAGGGATACCAGGGCCTGTCCAGCCACAGGATGTTACCTGTCTGAAAACGTAGTGGAACCGTATAATCGAGCACCAATTCCCCCTTGTTCACCTCAAGCTGCCGCAGTCCGGTCGCCGTTTTACCGGTCGCCAATCTATGATAGTCTTGCCCTGGTTTCACGACAAAACGCCGGTCCAGTAGTAAACTCCGCAGCTGTCGTGGTAAACCGGTAATCTGCACCCGTACCTGCATTTGCCGTTGTGCCGGCACGATACGGGCATAAATCTCGTAATGTGCCACGACCCCGGCCTGAGTAACCAATGTCACCATCAGCAGCAGTATTGCTACCGAACCCGCTAACCACTTTTGTCGAAGCCATCGTATGTTCAAACTATTCAAATTCCTTCTACTCCTGGTCAGTTGGGCGGTCATGCAAAGTGCTGAAGCCACACCTGCACTGCCCTATTTTCAACAGCAGGATAAGACTTTTCCCCTGTCACAATTGCCCGGACGACTCCAGGGCGCAAAAGTCATACTGATCGGCGAAGAGCACACCCGCTACGGCCAACACCTGACCCAGTTGGCGATTATCCGCACACTGCTTGCATCCGGCAAACCCCTGACCATCGCCATGGAGTATTTCCAGCAACCCTTCCAACAGGCACTGGATGATTACATCGCCGGCAATATCGATGAGGCCGAAATGTTGCGCAGTACAGAATACTTCAGTCGCTGGCGTTATGACTACCGCCTCTACCGACCCATTCTTCGTTACGCCAAAGCACAAAAAATCCCCTTGCTAGCGTTGAATGTTGCCACAGAATTGACTGCTGCGGTCAGCATTAAGGGCTTTGCCGGTCTCTCTGCACTACAAAAAGCCCAGCTACCCGACCGCACAACCCAGGAAGATGCGACGTATATCGCTGAACTACGACCCGTTTATGAGCAACACCGCAAGCAAAGACAAGGCAAGAGCCCGTCATTCGAGTACTTTTTGCAAGCCCAGGTACTCTGGGATGAAGGCATGGCACAACGGGCGGCAGGTTACCTTAAAACTCACCCGAGTCGGTTGTTGGTGATACTGGCGGGTACCCAGCATGTCAAAAAACAAGGCATACCCAATCGCCTGCGACGACGCCTGGCGATCAAGATACGCGCTCTGCAACCCGCATCCGCTGGCAACGAAGCCCGACAACTCATACACTATTATCCCCTCACAGATACGCTTCCAAGGGCAGGGTTGCTGGGCGTCATGCTCAAGACCGAAAAGGGGCTTGAGATTATCAATTTCTCATCCACCAGTTCCGCCCCCAAAGCCGGCTTGAAAAAAGGCGATCGCATCGTTGCCATCAATGACCAGAGCGTGACCACCTATGCCGATCTGAAACTGGCTCTGCTGGGCATGAAGCCCGATCAAACAATAACGGTTAAGGTCCTGCGTGCAGACAAGACAGCAATCAAGGCGACATTCAAACTACATTGATCGCTATAGAATAGCCAGCGGCTTAATTACCTGCCGATTCCCAATACCAACCCACAAAAATCCCATACCGGCGACGGCTAGGTGATGCACGGCCCGTTGGTGCCTATTTATCTCCAGAGACGACACTGGGGTGGATTGTGATTCGGTTATCGTGCAGGATAGTGGTGTGCAGTCTGGTTGGCTTGCTGAAGATCTCAAATGTCAGGAGCAAAGAAGCTGCACCACATCCCGGCTGATTTTCTTGTCCACACCCGGTATAGCTTACCGACTGATAAAAAGGGGATTATAATTCACTGCCATTGGCTGTCGCCCACCCTGTCAACCACAACTAAGATTGCAAACCAGGCCCAGAACAAACCTCAATAATCTCCACATAGCTCATCCCCCTGATATAGGTAAATTATGCACAGTCAGCTTCAACAATTCTACGCTGAGAAAAACGTTCTGATTACCGGTGGCGCATCTTTCATAGGCAGCCACCTTGTGGATTTACTACTCAGCAATGGTGCACGTATTCGCGTTTGTGATGACCTCTCATCGGGGCGATTGGATAACCTTTCAAAAACTCGTGACAGGATCGAATTTTTGGAGGGTGACCTGCGCAACAAAGGTGTTGCGGCAACTGCTGCAAAAGGAGTCGACATCCTCTTTCATCTTGCCGCAATGCACGGTGGGCGTGGCTATATCGAGACTCATCCCGTGGAATGCGTGAACAACATGTTGTTGGATAACGTTGTCTTCGACAGTGCCGTCGCTGCCGGCGTGAGAAAGATCATCCATGCGAGTTCGGCTTGCGTTTATCCGACCAACCTTCAAGCCAGCGAGTCAGAACTTTTATACCTGGCTGAGTCCGATGCGAATTTCGAGAAACCCGGGAAGGCATTTGCTGATGGTGAGTATGGCTGGGCCAAGCTTATGGGCGAATTACAGCTACGCGCTTATGTTAAGCAACACGAACTTGATGGTGTAGCTTGCCGCCTGTTTACCGCCTACGGGGAACGTGAAAATGAATCCCATGCAGCGATTGCCCTGATTGCCAAGGCCGTCGCTAAGATGGACCCGTATGCGATCTGGGGCAATGGACAGCAGACCCGTAACTTCACTTATGTAGCCGATACCGTGATGGGCATGGCGCTGGCCGGAGCAAAGCTGGAGGGCTTTGAAGTGATCAATATCGGGACAGATGAACACAACACTGTGCTTGACCTGGTCGAAGTGGTTTTCGAATCTCTTGGCTGGCGTCCGAACAAAATCGACTTTCAACTCGACATGCCGGTCGGTGTCAAGAGCAGAGCATCTGACAATACCAGAATCTCCGAGTTGCTCGGCTGGAAGCCAGGCATTTCACTAGCGCAGGGAATAGGTCGAACCACCGACTGGTACGCGTCCATTGCGACACCAGATCGGATGGCAATGCTCGAAGAACACCTGATGAGGCGTTAGGAGCCTTACGAGATGACCACCAAGGTCGAGGTCGTTCTCCCTGCACACAACGAAGGGGATGCCATCGAAGGCACACTACGTGAATTTCATCAAATCGTCACTGAACAGAACGACGTCGATCTCGAATTTATCGTTTGCGAGGATGGCTCTACCGACAATACGGTTGCGGTGATTCTTCATGTCGCCAAAGACCTTCCGATTCAGCTCATAACCAGCAGCAAGCGTAAAGGCTATTCAAGGGCGGTGATCGATGGTTTCAAACGTTCTTCTGCTGATTACGTCGGCTTCATCGACTCAGATGGTCAGTGCGACCCGAGCGACTTTCGCTTGCTGTGGGAGGAGCGTAGCACAGCAGACTTGATTGTCGGTTATCGCAATCCAAGAAATGACAATATTATCCGCAGACTAATGTCAGGGGCGTTCGGTGTCGTTTACAAGACGTTATTCCCTGTTCGCCTCAAAGACCCTTCTTCGCCATACCTGCTGATCTCACGCCGTGCACTCAAGACAACGATGCAGGGTGAGACCGGGATTCTGGCGCAGGGATTCTGGTGGGAGTTTTATGCTCGAGCCACAGCGGCTGGAGTTTCGATCTTTGAGGTGCCTATCAATCATCGAGTCCGTGCAGCTGGTGAAACAGTCGTCTATCGCCCAGCAAAGATTCCACGTATCGCAGCTGAGCACCTGGCAGGACTGTGGAAACTTCGTGCCGAGCTGCTGCAACGAACGCGCAACCGGGAACAATAAAATTATCGTAACTATTCAGTGCATTCATCTTTTGTCCCATTACGGCGTGTGTTCGTACTCGAATGCTCACAT
>DRJH01000387.1 GCA_011052285.1 Gammaproteobacteria bacterium | reverse complement strand
TTACCGCCGATATCGGGGTTTTCAGCTACGCTGGTTCAACAATCGTTGCTAGTTTGGCGGCAGCTGTTGTGGGAAAGCTTGGGCCTGCAAATGGAAGTGCACAAGCATGAGTACAGAATCTTATCGCAGCCCTATCCATGAAGACAGGTTTGTTAGAAGGCTCATTTTCAGGTGAGGTATCATTAATGGATAGGAGGACTGTACTGATCACAGGAGCCAGCGGTGGAATTGGTGGAGCCTTGTGTCGTCGACTGCTGCAAAAAGGCTATAGGGTGATTGATTTTGGGCGCCGGCGGGCATTTCCGGAAAACATACCCAACTATCACCATTGTTGTGCCGATCTATTGGATGCTTCACAGTTACAGCAGCGGGTAAAGCGCTTGGTATCTGAAATACCCACACTTGATGCCGCAGTGCTCGCAGCTGGCTGCGGTCGATTTGGCAATCTTGAAGAGTTCTCGGCAGAGCAGATCCGGTATTTGCTGGAGCTCAATCTTTTGAGTCCAATCTTGCTTTGCCGTTGGCTGGTGCCACATTTCAAAAGAAAAAAAAGCTCTGATCTGATTCTGATAGGCTCCGAGGCAGCGATACGGGGCGGTAGGAAGGGGGCTGTATACAGTGCCTCGAAATTTGGTTTGCGTGGTTTTTCTCAGGCATTGCGTGCAGAATCTGCCAGTCAAGGGCTGCGTGTGGGGTTGGTGAATCCAGGAATGGTCCGTAGTGGTTTTTTTGACGAACTGGATTTTGCTCCGGCTGCAGACGAAAACTGCGCACTTAGCGTAGACGATGTAGCCGCGTGCATTTTACAGATGCTGGAGATGCCCTCCCATTGCGTACTCGATGAAATCAATCTTTCGCCGTTACAGCATGTCATCTCTTTTGACTAGTCAGACGTTCCTGAAAATTATCGAGCACGATCAAGTCTATAGACGACAACTTTCTCAATGTGCTTAAACAAGATGGTAATATATTGTGGACCATGACGGAGGTTCAGTGCAAGTATTCGTAGGTCTTTTGTGCCCGTTCGGTCGGGCTCAGCTATGCAAAGAGAAGCAGATGCTTGCCACACACTCGGCATTGCTCATGACCACATTGGTGACTATAATGGTGTTCTAAGAAAGGTAATCATCGTTCATGGGTTTTGCGACTATGGAGAATTATTATGGCAACGATAAAGGCATCCCTGTTCAAGGCAACATGCCTGGCTCTTATGGATAAAATCAACGAAACGGGTGAGGAAATTATTATCACTAAAAATGGTCGGCCTGTTTCCCGGCTGCTGCCCTATCGCAACAAGCCAAAGACACTGTTTGGTCTCCATTCTGCCAGCGTACATGCCGGGGATAATTTAATTAAACCATTGAACGAACAATGGGATGCTGAGTAAGTATGATTATTCTGGATACCCATACTCTTGTCTGGCTGGATATGGGAAGTGCGCTGTTGGGAAGCCATGCCATTCAGGTAATAGATCAGGCACTGGCCGACAATGCACTTGCCATCTCAGCCATAACTTTTTGGGAGGTTGCGATGCTGGCCAGAAAAGGGCGACTGGAGTTGGAAATCAAACCCAGGATATGGCGTAATGAACTGATGGAACGCGGCCTGATTGAATTGTCTCTGGATGGTAAGATGGGCATCCAGGCTGCTGGTCTCCAATCGTTTCATGGCGACCCGGCTGACCGCATGATAGTCGCAACAGCACTCGCTACAGGCTCAACCCTGGTGACGGCCGATAAAAAGATCCTGGACTGGAGCGAGCTTTCGCAAAAGATTGATGCCAGGCTGTAAGAGAATCGAGTCAGGCCAATGATAACAAGCGGTTGAGCATTGCAGAGATCTTGTACGTCATCATTATACAAAGCTTGAAATTCTTTGCCCTTTAATTTCTCATTATGAGTAAATTTACTCAGTATATGAAATATGTATTTTTAACGAAGTGAAATCGATATCGTAAAACAACGTCTTGATGAGACTCCACGATTCATGATTGTTGTAGCTGGCCCTCGGCAGGTTGGTAAAACAACCATGGTTCGCCAGGCGCTTTCAGCGTATCCATCAACCTTCGTTGCCACCGACTTGCCACTTCCAGATGTTGTCGATGCAACTCCAAAAGGGCTGAGTGTTTTCACAGAAAAATTCAAGGGTGCCAAACAACGTATCGTGGGTGAGGGTGGGGTTTCCCCGGCAGAATTTCTCTCTGGCTTGGCGGACGACTGGCTGGAGTGAAATCATGTTTTTTGCTCAGCGTCACGTCCGTAAGTTACACGATTCTGAAAGTCCGTCGACCGAGAATTCACACATGAGATTGGATGAAGTTCGTGACCAGGCTGCTTGGGTGCTACTGGGTGGGGTGACCCAGGAGCGGGCAAAACTGAGGCATTCAAGAGAGAGGCCGAGGCTATCGACGGGAAATATCTCAGTATTGCCGAATTCATTTACACCAATGAAAAGGAAGGCTTGCAGGAAAAAACACTGTTCCTGGATGGCTTGGATGAGATCCGTGGAGGTTCTGGTGACTCTGGATCCTGTATCAGATTC
>DRJH01000386.1 GCA_011052285.1 Gammaproteobacteria bacterium | reverse complement strand
ATTGCGAACCAACCACACCACGCCACCTCCGGTTATTGTTTTCCCTCCCGCCGGGGCCCGTATCGACCTCGGATGGCGTCATGGCAAACCGGATATCCCATTGTTTCTGAAGCTGCAGGGTGGCAAGCCGCCTTTTCGTTGGCTGGCCAATGGTCAGCCGTTCGCTAATCAGCATCGTCGTCGACAAATTACCTGGTTGCCGGACTCCGTCGGGTTTTCAACCCTGACTGTGCTGGATGCGGCAGGACGTCCGGCGCGGATTCGGGTGTTTTTGGAGTAGGGAGCGAGGTTATCCTATTCTCGGACAGCCTCCTGATGAAGAATTTGGCATCCCAGAATACGGTTTAATACTGGGATATTTGCCGGTTACTCCATAATTTGACGCTGCACAACTTCTCTGATTCTGGTCTTGTTTGGCATTGGCAGTCGATTTTGATCAAGGTAGTACTGCTCAATTCTTTTTCCATTGTCAGCATCCTCTTTGTAAAAATAACGTAACGATTCAGCGCATTCATCTATTGTTCCATTACGGCGTTATTTTTGTACTCGAATGGTCTCATAGGACCTATATGCTCACATTCTCCGTGCGAAAATGCCCGGTACTGAACCAAAATCTAAACACGCTGAATCGTTACAAAATATCAAGGTCATTGTTCATAATGCGCAGAAAAGGGAAATAAAGACAAATAATAATAGATGCACCATTAGCAATGATGAGAAGTATTTTACTTGACATGCCGTGATAATAAGTACATCATTCCTAATGATGAAAACAAAAAGGTGCTTATCAGAGTATGCTCAGGTGTTACCTGGCCATCCATTTCGCGGAAAAATTAAAATGGATCAGGACGGGCGAGCATTTGTAGTGCAAATGAGGGATGTTGACCCCAATAAGGGCATCGACTGGGAATCGTTGATGCGAGTGCAGTTGGGTGGCAGGAAGTCACCGACCTGGCTACAGCATGATGACATCATATTTGCAGCCAGAGGGGTTAACAATTATGCAATATATCTTGAAACACCTCTCGATAACACCGTATTAAGCCCGCACTTCTTTTTAATAAGGTCGCTACCGGATAGTGGTTTGCTGCCAGAATTTCTTGCATGGCAGATCAATCAGATTCCGGCTAAAAAGTATTTTGCAAGTTCATGCGAAGGCTCGTTCACCGTAAGTATTCGAAAAGCAGTGCTTGAGTCGTTACCAGTAAGGATTCCCTCTTTGGCAGAGCAGAAGAGTATCATTCCGTTTGCCCGGTGCTTGAAACAGCAGAAACAGGTTATTCACGCACTTGAAAATAATAATGAAAGATTAATGGTGGCGATTGCCAATAAAGTATTAAGTGGGTCCGCAGAGGGCGAGGAGAAACAGAATGAATTCACCAATTAATCAGGATACTATTAACAAGGCCGTATGGGGAGCATGCGATACCTTCCGTGGGGTGGTTGATCCGTCTATCTATAAGGACTACGTACTGACCATACTCTTTCTCAAATACCTGTCCGATGTCTGGCTGGATCATAAGGAGCAGTATGAAACTGAATACGGCGATGAAAAAGAACTGATTGCCGAGATGATGAAGAATGAACGCTTTGTACTGCCGGATTCGGCCAATTTCTATGCCCTCTATGAGAGACGCTCCGAGCCGGGAAATGGTGAGCGCTTTGATAAAGCGTTACACGCCATTGAAGAAGCCAATCTCGCCAAGCTGAGGGGAGTGTTCCAGGACATCAGCTTTAATTCAAATAAGCTCGGAGAGGAAAAACAGAAGAACGACATTCTGAGTCACTTGTTGGAGGATTTTTCCAAGGATGCTTTGAACCTCCGACCCTCCCGCATCGGCAAGCTGGATGTGATCGGCAATGCCTATGAATTCCTGATCAAGAACTTTGCCGCCACATCGGGAAAAAAGGCCGGGGAATTCTATACGCCGCCGGAAGTGTCCGAACTGATTTCGCGGCTGGTGGAGCCGGTAGAGGGGGACGAGATTTGCGACCCCGCCTGTGGTTCAGGCTCGTTGTTGATGAAATGCGGCAATCAGATCAAGAAGTGTTTTGATGGCTCCAAGCGTTATGCCTTGTTTGGACAGGAGGCTATCGGCTCCACCTGGGCGCTGGCCAAGATGAACATGTTTCTGCACGGCGAAGACAATCACCGTATTGAATGGGGTGACACGATCCGCAATCCCAAGCTGCTGGAGGGTGAAGGCAGGCTGAAGCATTTCGATGTGATTGTGGCCAATCCACCCTTCAGTCTGGATAAGTGGGGGCACGAGAGTGCTGAGTATGACCCGTATGGTCGCTTCCGCCGTGGTGTGCCACCCAGAACCAAGGGTGATTACGCCTTCATCCTGCACATGATTGAAACCATGAAGCCGGGGTCAGGACGCATGGGCGTGGTGGTGCCGCATGGCGTACTCTTCCGTGGTGCGGCAGAAGGAAGGATTCGTCAGAAGTTAATCGAAGAGAATCTGCTTGATGCCGTCATCGGCCTGCCTGAAAAATTGTTTTATGGAACTGGCATTCCGGCGGCGATTCTAGTCTTTCGAAAAAACAAAACGGATGAGCGTGTGTTGTTCATCGATGCCAGCCGTGAATACAAAGATGGCAAAAATCAGAACTTCCTCACCGAAGAGCATTTGAGCAAAATTATCGAAACCTGCAAGGCGCGCGAGCCCATCGATAAATACGCTTACCTTGCCAGCCTTAATGAGATCAAGGAGAACGATTTCAACCTTAACATCCCCCGCTATGTCGATACCTTTGAGGAAGAGGAAGAGATCGACCTGATGGCCGTGCTCAGGGAGCGCGAACAGCTCAAAGGTAAGCTGGCGGAGTTGGAAGTGGAGATGGCCGAGTATCTCAAAGAGTTGGGCTATGAAGAGTGATATATCGATAGAATGCAGTTTTATCGACACGTTTCAAAAATATGTCGATGATATAAACATATTTGAGCAGGCCGCAACCGCGTCAAAGTTTTATGAACCGGTCACAAACTGTGGTTGGTTCAAAGAATCATGTCATTTCTTGCTCCCACGATCCTGCGAGGGAATGCGGGAAACGGAAATAACAGGCTATCTGAAGGATCTGGGGTATGAATGAGTCGCCAGTCATCAGCAACCGGCATATCCAGAGCAGGATTTTCACCATCCGTGGCTTGCAGGTGATGCTGGATAGCGACTTGGCTGAAATGTATGAGGTGGAGACTAAGTATTTAACCCGAGCCGTTTCAAGGAATATACAGCGTTTTCCTGAACAGT
>DRJH01000385.1 GCA_011052285.1 Gammaproteobacteria bacterium | reverse complement strand
TGAGGCGAATAGTCGCTCATATTTAACGAAAATGAGTGGGAAAATGGGCCAAAAGGGCTTTTCCGCAGTAGATTTTCTATTCTCGGACAGGCTCCCAGGCAATTTCGCACGGAGAATGTGAGCATATAGGTTATATGTGAGCATTCGAGTACGAGAATAACGCCGTAATGGGACAAAAGATGAATGCGCCGAATCGTTACCATAAGTGTAGTGATTATGGTGTTGTAGCAGCGGATTTGCGCAGTGACATCAAGTGCAGCAGGTGTGCCCGTTCCTCTTCGTTGAGAGAGGATTGACGGTCATGTTGCAGCAAGTCATCAATTTCCTGCTTGAGTTTTTGCTGCTCCAGAAGCTTTAGCGATTGCTTGAAATTAGCCTCAATTTTTTCCTGCTCAATAAAGAGGTCGATCGCCAGCAGTTCTTCGAGTATCAGGTTTTCTTCGGTGCCTCGAAAATGCTCCAGCAGTGCCGCGGGTGAGGTGGTTTGATATTGACGAACACGCTTAATGACCTGCTGTAATAATACTGCACCTGGCAGATTGAGATTTTCCAGAAACTTTGGATCTAGATCGGTTGATAAAGCCATGTCCGGTTTGTGAACCAGTAGTGTCAATGCGGTGGTTGCCCGCGATGGTGATAATCGCGGTCTGTCGGTGTCCGAGCTACCTGCATGCCGGAACCTGTTATTCACTAACTCCTGGTTATGCATAGGGCTATTTGTCAGTTCTGAGAGGCGACTAAGCATCAATTGAGACATCACTCCTCTCGGGATATGCGCCAGCAGCGGTTGTGCCCGGCTGGCCAGTCGGGCCCGGCCGTCGATGCGCTGCAGGTCGATACCTCGACACAACGTTTTGAAGAAATAATCTGCGAAGGGCTGCGTTTGGCTGCGGATACGCGCCCTGAAGGCTTGGGGGCCCTCTTTGCGAACCAGTGAATCCGGATCTTCGCTTTCCGGTAGAAACAAAAAACTGATCATAACGCCGTCTTGTAGCAACGGCAAAGCCGTTTCCAGGGCGCGCCAAGCCGCCTGACGACCAGCCCTGTCACCGTCGAAACAGAACACAATGTCGGGTGTCAGTCGCAATAGTCGTTGCAGGTGGGTGGCCGAGGTCGCTGTACCCAGCGTTGCGACGACATGCTCGATCCCATACTGAGCCAGGCCGATGACATCCATGTAGCCTTCAACCACCAGACTTTGCTGTTCGCGGCTGATGGCATCACGGGCGGCATGGAGATGATAAAGTTCTGCGTTCTTGTGAAACAAGGGGGTTTCTGGAGAATTCAGGTACTTGGGCTGTTCATTGCCCAGTGCTCTGGCCCCAAAGCCGACCAGTTGACCCTGACGGTTGTTAATCGGGAATATGATCCGGTTGCGGAAGCGATCATAGGCACGCTGTTGATTATTTCGCACCACCAGGCCGGCCTGTTCCAGTAAACTAATGCTGGTGCGGTCTTTGCCCACTTGATCGAGCAATCCTTGCCAACTGTCGGGGGCAAAGCCGAGTTCGAAACGGGCTGCGATTTCACCGTTGACACCCCTTTCTTTGAGGTAGTCTACAGCTTGTTGTCGTTGCGGGTGTTGGCGCAGTTGCAGCTGGAAATACTGTTTAGCCTGTAGTAAGCAGTTTGTAAGATTGCCTGTTTGTGTAGGTTGCTTGTGGCTCCCCGGCCGGGTTTGTGGAAGGGCCAGGCCAGCTCTGGCAGCAAGTGCCTTGACCGCTTCGACAAAGTCGAGGTGATCGTAGTTCATCAAAAAACCGATCGCATTGCCATGGGCCGCACAACCAAAACAGTGGTAAAACTGTTTGCCGGGGCTGACGGTGAAGGAGGCAGTCTTTTCCTGGTGAAACGGGCAGCAGGCAGAATAGTCACGACCGGCTTTTTTTAGTGGAACGCGATCCTCGATCAGATCGACAATGTCCGTCCGTGTCAGTAGGTCATCGATAAATTGTTCAGGAATGTAACCGCCCATTGCACCAAGTGTAACAGAAGGGATTCGTCGCTGGAGGGGTTGTGGCACCATGAAGAGCGCTGCATTGCTGTTTCTGCTAAAGCACATGACAAGGGTGGTTTATCGGGTTGTAGCAATTCGTCCTCATTCCTCAGATCATCAAATGGTACTATTGCAGTAATCAGATACCGACAGACAGATACAGTAAGGGGAAGGGTATATGGCAAGCAGCAGAGAATTTATTCCACTGAATATCGCAGTGCTCACCGTTTCTGACAGCAGAACCGAAGCGGACGACCGTTCTGGCCAGAAGTTGAAAGAGATGCTGGAAGAATCGGGTCATGTCCTGCATGAAAAATCCATTGTCCCCGATGATTGTTATCAGATTCGGGCCCAAGTCTCGAACTGGATTGCCGCACCTGAGGTTCAGGTGGTGTTGACCACGGGAGGTACCGGTTTGACCGGTCGAGACGGCACGCCGGAAGCAGTCCAGATTCTTTTTGACAAGGAGATTGAAGGCTTCGGCGAGTTGTTTCGATCGTTGTCCTACGATGTTATTGGCACGTCTACCATGCAGTCCAGGGCGTTAGGTGGAGTCGCTAACGGTACGTTTATTTTCTGCCTGCCGGGTTCTCCCGGGGCCTGTAAAGATGCCTGGAAAAATATTCTGTCGCTGCAGCTGGATTACAGAACCCGCCCCTGCAATCTGCTGGAGATCATGCCCAGATTATTGGAAAAATAGGGTATTTTCCTAGACGACTGTGGATTCGAGGCAATGACTAAAATGGGTTTATCCGCAGAGTATCAGCTTCTCTCCTTGTTGGTTTGTGCAGCTCCGGATGAAATTGTTGCCAGGGATGTATCGCAACTACTGGCCGGTACGCAAATTAATTGGCAGGAATTTATCAGCAAAGCGGAGCAAAACGGTGTCTCCCCATGGTTGTATCACAACCGTGATAATGGTCGAATACGCTTTGCTGCTTCGGTGCTCAAGCAGTTGCGTGCATTGGCAGTGCGTCATCGTTATGCCAGTGAAATTTATACCAGGGTATTGATCGAGCTGCTGGCCTTGTTTGAGGACAAGGGGATCGAGGTCATCTTGCTTAAGGGTGCCGCACTGGCAAGGACGGTCTACCAGGAGGCTGGATTGAGGCCCATGCGTGACCTGGATATA
>DRJH01000384.1 GCA_011052285.1 Gammaproteobacteria bacterium | reverse complement strand
TCGGTAGCGAAAAGGCCCCTGATTTGTGTTCTTCCGTGCCGGTTGATCTCCATGGCACACCACCTTAGTGATTTGGTATCGCGGTATAAGCCGCCAGGGTAAATATAGCCAGTAAACGTCCGCTCGCAAGACGGGATTCTTATCTGAGTCAAGCAAAACCGATTCAGGCTCCTTACGGTCTTTATATTTAACACCTATCACCAGCACACAGGTCAACCACAGGCTGCATTGAATGCTGATCAACGCGTTGATGGTGTTCTGCTGGACTCTGACTATGGTTATGGCCACCGACGGGTGGTGTCAGGGTAGGGGGGTAGCGTGAAGGCGCCTGTGATCTACGTGCCGGGGAACCACGAGTTCTACCATCACGACATTGCGCTGATTGATGAGTTGAAGGCAGAGGCGGCCGATAACGTCCACGTGCTGAATGATGATCAGGTCATCATCGATGGCGTACGATTCCTGAGCATCTCAGCTATAATTCACCCGGTGTCTTTGGCCGAGGATGGAGTGTGATTCAGACATGGTGAACAACAGCAACCCATTATTTTATTCGGGCACTAATCTCGACCGAGCCACCGAGCTGCGCAAAAATCCTGCGTGGCTGAAACAGCAAAAACACCACCCCAAAAAAAGTGTAGTGCCGGTCTGGAAGATGTTGCATTTGGTATCGCAAACCAGTGAGCCAGGTATACGGGCAATCAGGTTCTACGAACACAGGGCACAACAATTACATCACCAGGGAAACATGTCTATTTTGCTTGGGCTGGAAAATGATTTGCCGGTCTTTGTGGTCGATGTATCGGAGCAAGAACAGTCACCGATTGATTCACCCGATACGCAGTGGTTGGACTTACGTCAGTGTGGGCCATTGTTATCACAGCAAGATGCGGGCTTGCTGGCTTATGCCCGTGCCATGGTGCACTGGCATGCCAGCCATCAGTTCTGTGGTTATTGTGGTGCACCGACGAAGTCAGCTCAGGGTGGTCATATTCGCAGTTGCCAGAACCGCGACTGCGCAAGAGACGGTTTCCCCCGAACCGACCCTGCTGTCATTATGCGTATTGAGCACCAGCTTGAGGGCTCCGACCAAGCATCGATCTTATTGGGCCGCCAGTCCCGCTGGCCCGAAGGGGCCTACTCGGTGCTGGCGGGCTTTGTGGACCCTGGAGAAAGCCTGGAACAGGCTGTGGCGCGGGAAGTCTTTGAGGAAGCCGGCGTTCGTATTACAGATATCATTTATCAAGGTTCGCAACCCTGGCCCTTTCCGTCGTCACTGATGTTGGGGTTTAAGGCCAGGGCAGTGGACTCCAAACTGAATTTCAGTAGCCATGAATTACAACATGCTGCCTGGTTCAGTGCCAAACAGGTACTAAGCTTTGGTGAATGGGGGGATTCGGGCTCTGGCCTGCGCTTGCCACGACGTGACTCTATCTCCCGGCGCTTGATAGATGACTGGTTGTACGAAGTGGGCTTGTACCAGGAGTAGTTAACGTAATTTGTGTATCTATGCTAATGATGGCTATCTACGAGAATCGTAACGATTCAGCGTGTTTAGATTTTGCTTCAGTACAAGGCATTTTCGCACGGAGAATGTGAGCATTCGAGTACGAACACACGCCGTAATGGGACAAAAGATGAATGCGCTGAATAGTTACCGAGAATCTTTACCATGAAATATGATCCATTGCCCGGTGCCGACGAACCGCTTCGAAAAGCCATTACTGCGCTCTATCATGCCGATGAATCCGACTGTGTGCGGCGGCTGCTGACAACCCTGGATGATAATGAAGCCCAGCAGGTAATCATCCAGAAAATTGCAACAGAATTGGTCCGGACGATCCGCAACGACAAGACTGCACACGGTGGACTGGATGCCTTCTTGCAGGAATTCAAGCTTTCCAGCCGCGAGGGTATTGCTCTGATGTGTCTGGCTGAAGCGTTGTTGCGTGTCCCTGATGGGCGAACAGCCGATGCCTTAATCAAGGACAAATTAGCCACAGCAGACTGGCGTTCCCATCTGGGCAAAAGTGAGTCGTTGTTTGTCAACGCCAGCACCTGGGGGTTGCTGTTGACCGGGAAATTTATTGCCATGGACAACGCCGAAAGACAGGATCTGACAGCCAGCCTGACGCATCTGGCATCGCGCAGTGGGGAACCATTAATCCGCAAGGCAGTCAGCAAGGCTATGGGCATCATGGGCCATCAGTTTGTCCTCGCCGAAACGATGGCTGCGGGACTGAAAAAAGCCCGCAAACTGGAAAGCCGGGGCTTTCTGTATTCCTACGATATGCTCGGAGAAGCGGCTCGCACGGCGGAAGATGCCGAGCACTACTATCAAGCCTATCACGATTCGATTACCTTGCTCAGTGACAATACCACGGAGGAGGCGTGTCAGCAAAATCCCGGTATCTCTGTCAAGCTTTCTGCGCTACATCCACGCTATGAATTCACCCAGATGGGGCGGATTTTTAAGGAAATGATGCCGCGGCTGCGAATGTTGGCGCAGCAAGCCAAGGCGGCCGGCATCGGCATGACCATTGATGCTGAGGAAGCAGACCGACTGGAACCATCATTGGTGATCCTGCAGGCACTGGCGCAGGATCCGGCATTGCAAGGCTGGGACGGTTTGGGTTTTGTCGTCCAGGCGTATCAAAAACGTGCGCTTTCGGTTCTGGACTGGCTTGCTGAAATAGCTTTAAAAAGTCGAAGAAAACTCATGATTCGCCTGGTAAAAGGCGCTTATTGGGATGCTGAAATTAAAGCCGCACAGGTGCTGGGTTACCGAGACTATCCTGTCTATACCCGTAAACTCAACACGGATATCTCCTACTTGGTTTGTACGCGTAAGTTACTGGACCGGCCGGAGGCTTTTTATGCCATGTTCGCTACCCACAATGCGCATACCGTGGCCTCGGTTCTGCACTATGCTCAAGGGCGTAATGATTTTGAATTTCAGTGCCTGCATGGTATGGGGGAAGCACTTTATCATCAGGTCGTTGAGGAACGTGGCCAACGCTGTCGAATTTATGCACCGATCGGTGCGCACAAGGACTTACTGGCCTATCTGGTGCGTCGTTTATTGGAAAATGGCGCCAACAGCTCCTTTGTCAATCGTCTGGTGGACAAAACTTTGCCCATTGCAGAGATTGTAGCCGATCCCGCTGCAGCACTGCGCGCCCTGATGCTGACGAACTATCGCCATCCTTCGATACCACTACCGGGTGATTTATATGGCATCCAAAGAAAAAACTCTAAAGGACTGAATCTTGCTGATAGCCAGGTACTGAGTGAACTTGCCCTGGCTTGTGAGCCCTTCGCCAGGAAAAGCTGGCGGGCTGTACCTTTGCTGGTTGCTGAGGGCTTGCCTGTGCCTGTGTACCAGACGGTCGAAAATCCCGCTCATCTGTCTGAGCCTGCTGGCAAGGTCAGCAATGCTACCTTCGAACACGTCACCGCGGCACTTGGTGTTGCTGCAGCGTACCAAGCCCAATGGGATGCTGTGGGTGGTCACGATCGCAGTATAATCCTGCTCAAAGCTGCTGATCTGTATCAGGAAAATCGTGATGAACTACTGGAATTGTGTATCCGTGAAGCTGGCAAGACACTGGCTGATGCGGTGGCAGAATTGCGTGAAGCGGTAGATTTTCTGCGTTACTACGCCTTGCGTGGTAGCCTGAATTTTGCAGGGCCGGTGCATCTACACGGCCCAACTGGAGAAAAGAACACCTTGTCACTGCACGGCAAGGGCATATTTGTGTGTATTAGCCCCTGGAATTTCCCACTGGCAATTTTTACCGGCCAAGTCAGCGCGGCACTCGTAGCAGGAAATACCGTGCTCGCCAAGCCTGCGGAGCAAACTCCACTGATCGCTGGTTTGGCTGTTCAATTATTCCATGAGGCCGGCGTCCCCAGGACTGCACTGCAATTGTTGCCTGGTGATGGCAGGGTAGGGGCCCAGCTGACCGCTGACCCACGGGTGGCCGGTGTGGCATTTACCGGCTCGACGGCAACTGCCATGAAAATCCAGCAGTCCTTAAGTACCCGAAAAGCGTCGATTGCCACACTGATCGCGGAAACCGGAGGCATTAATGCGATGCTGGTCGATTCTACCGCACTGCCCGAACAGGTGGTACGCGATGTCATTATTTCGGCCTTTCAAAGTGCTGGACAGCGCTGTTCGGCATTACGCATGCTCTACCTGCAGGAAGATATTGCCGATGGCATGATCACCATGCTTAAAGGTGCGATGGCTGAACTCACCACAGGCGACCCTGCCAGGCTCAATACCGATCTGGGGCCTGTTATTGATGAACAAGCGCAGCAACACATCATCGCCTATATCGAGCAACAACGTGCAGCAGGGCGGACAATTTATGCTGCTCCACCACCACAAATGACCACTGCGGGCTATTTTATAGCCCCTGTGGTCATCGAAATCGACTCTATTACCGACCTTGAACGAGAAATTTTCGGCCCGGTGCTGCATATCGCTCGCTACAAAGCCAGCGAGCTGGATCAGGTTGTGGATGTCATTAACAACACCGGCTTCGGTCTGACCCTGGGTATTCATAGTCGGATCGAATCGACCGTACGACGGATTGTTTCACGCGCACGGGTCGGAAATATTTATGTCAACCGCAACATGATCGGAGCCGTCGTCGGTGTTCAGCCGTTTGGTGGTGAAGGTTTCTCCGGTACCGGGCCCAAAGCCGGCGGTCCACGCTATCTCTATCGCTTTGCGGTTGAACGTTCTGTGAGTACGGATACCACGGCTGCGGGCGGTAATGCTTCGTTGTTGTCCTTGAATGAGTAACCAGTCAGCAAATTCATGGCTGTGACCATAGCAAACACGCCGCAGCGGATCTTTATTGTGCGTCGTTCGAGATAGGCTATAATCCGGTTCATAATGTGCCGGGGTGGTGAAACTGGTAGACACACAAGACTTAAAATCTTGCGTCCGATAGGACTTACGGGTTCAAGTCCCGTCCCCGGTACCATATGTGCGTCCGAGCACGCTCAATAAGCCAGCAATCGTGGTGATTGCTGGCTTTTTTTCGGAGGTATCTTTCGGAGGTATCAGGCCTGTGTCACGCTATTGCCAGTAATCTGTAAAAAGGCATCAACAACATCAGGATCAAAATGCTTTCCGGACTGCTCACGGATGTGCTTAAGCACTTTTTCTATTGGCCAGGCCTTACGGTAAGGGCGGTCGCTGGTCAGGGCATCGTATACATCTGTGATGGCGAAGATGCGTGCCGCCAGGGGGATCTGCTTAGCTTTCAGTCCCTGCGGGTAGCCGCTACCATCCCATTTTTCATGATGGGAATAGGGGATATCCAGTGCTGGTTGCAAATAGGCAATCGGTGAGAGCATGTCTTTTGCAAACTGCGGGTGCTGGCTCATGACATGCCATTCCTCCTTGGTCAATGCCCCGGGCTTGAACAGGATTTTATCCGGTACCGCCATTTTTCCCATATCGTGCAACAACGCGCCACGGCGCATGTGCACCCGTTCGGCCTGACTAATGCCCATGGCTTTTGACAGTCGTGCGGTCATCTCGGTGACACGAAAAGAGTGGCCTACCGTTTCCTTATCGCGCAAATCCATGGCTCGCGACCAGCCCTCGATGGTAGCGTCATATGCCTTGGACAAATCCGAATTTGAGTGCTCGAGACCTTCGAATAGCTGGATATTATCAATTGCAATAGCGGCTTGGCCAGCCAGAGCCTGCAGAAAATCGATCCATTCATTATTCGGGTTAAGAGTCGAACGATGGAAAATTTCCAGCACTCCGACCAAGGAACCCTTGGCGATAAGGGGAATACCGTAATAGGATACGAAGTCTTCTTCTTTGAGTCTGGGAGAATCTGTAATATCGACTTTGGACTCGCTCAAATCGGCAATAAAGACAGGGTGTTCTAGTAAGGCCGCTTTGCCGGCAAGCCCCTGGTCCAAGTTCAGGTTTGTATGCTGCAGGGCCGGGGTGCGAAAACCCTGGCTCTGGGCATAGGACAGGGTCTGCAGTGTATTGTCATAGAGTAGCACTACCGCAGCATCGACTTCCAGTTGTGCCTGCAAGTGTTTCAGTAATTCACTCAGGGTAAGGTTCAGATCCAAATCGTCGGTGATGGCCTGATCGATCTTGCGGAGCGCGGTCAGCCGATCCATCCGGTGTTGGGCAATGCTGAACTGGCGGGCATTCTCAATGGCCTGAGCGGCTTGTGCGGCGAATGACAGGATTATTTGGGTTTGTTCCGGGGGGTAGGCGTCAAAATGGGAACTATCCAACGTCAGGATACCGATCAAGGTGTCACGAATGAGTAACGGAATGCCCATCCAGCTTGCTATCTTCCCGGAATGGTCCCAATTGCGAAAGCGGGGGTCATCTTTCACATGATTCAGGACAAGCGGTTTGCCTGTCTGCTGGATTTCTTTGAAAAGTTCGTTCTCATTGGAGAAAAGTTGCCCTTTGATCGAAGGTGTGATCCCTATATCGATTGCCACTCGAACTTCATCCGTTTCGTACAAGAAAAGCGCCCCCCTGTCAAAAGGTAGCACTTGTGCGATCTGATTGAGGATTAATTTCAGCACATTATCCACATCCAGGGAGGTGGATAATGCGGCTGTGACGGTGCCAAGGGTTTCCAGTTGCGTAGCATATTTTTGTAATTTCTGTTCCGCAAGTACCCGTTCCGAGACGTCGGAGACCAGACGCACCATCCCCAAAAAATCACCCTGCTGGTTTCGGCGCACGTGATAAGAAACCTCGACCGTGCGTTTTCCCCGCTTTGCTTGATTGGTGACAGTCGTTTTGTGGCCTGATACAAGATCGTTCAACCGCTTGTCGACGTTCTTCCTCTCTGATATGGGATGAATATCGATCACCTGCTGACCCAGCAGGCTTTGTGGCTTTAGCAGATGGCCATCGATCTGTGTCGCGGCTGGATTGATGTAGATGATCCTGTGATTCGCATCGGTCACAGCGACCCCAATTGGAAGTTCATTGAGGATGAAATTAAATTTGTCACGCTCGGACGCTAATTCCGTTGACAGCCGTTTGCGTTCGGTGATATCCACGAACATCGCTCGGGTACCATATACCTGCCCTGTGGCATCAACCTCTGGCATGGCTTGTAACAAGCAGAAGATGACGTGCCCGTCGCGTGTCAGGAGTTCGCGTTCCTGTACCGTAAATGTGTCATTCAAGGCGGACTGGTAGCCGCCGTGTTCATGCAATTCGGCGTGAGAGGTGGGCGTGTACAAGTCTGCAAGTGATCGCCCCACCAATTCATCATGATCATAGCCTAATGTGTGCCAGAAGAGTTGGTTGCAGTCCGCGATCACGGGTGTACCTTTGACATTGCGGGTGAGAACATACATCACCGGCGCTTCCTCGAACAACGCTCGATAGCGTTGTTCTGCTTGACGCAAGCGCTGTTCCGCCCGCTTGTATTCGGTGATATCCTCCACGGTCCCTTCGTAATATTGGACCCTGCCTTCTTCATCTCTGGATACCCTGGCACTTTCTCTTATGTAGATCACGCGACCATCACGGCACTTCCAGGTGCTTTCCAATCCGGCGATTTGCCCTTCTCGTTCGATACGCTCCATGAATTCACTTCTGGAGTAGCCAGCCTCAAAGTCTTCCTGGTTTAGATTCCGGTGGCGTAATTCCTCGGCAGACGAATATCCCAGCATGTGGACCAGAGAGGGATTTGCAAGCAGAACTTGTCCATCCGGTGTGGTGCGATAGAGGCCTAGAGTGACATTTTCATAAAGGCTGCGAAGGCGTTCTTCGCTCTCCTGCAAGGCTTGCTCGTTCTGTTTGCGCTCACTGATGTCGCGGGTAATGCTGAGGATATGCGGAACGCCCTGTAAATCGATAACGGTTGCAGACATCAGACCATAAACAAAGCTAGCATCTTTCCTGCGAAATTTCGCTTCAAGATTTTGCACTTCCCCGCTCTTTTTCAAGCCGGCGACCAATGTATTCCTGTCTTCGGGGTTGCCCCAGATATTGATCTCGACAGAAGTCTTGCCGATAACATCTGCTTCAGAATAGCCCATGATTAGGGTAAATCCATGATTGATGGAGATATACATCCCATCTTCCAGGCGATTGATATTGATCGAATCCGGGCTGGTATAAAAGGTTTTTTTAAATTTTTCTTCACTCTCCTGCAGTGACTGCTGCACCTTCTGGCGCGTGGTAACATCGCGTATTAGCCCAATAAAACCGGTCACTTGCCCCTGATCGTTCTTTAAATAGAAAACACCGGTCTCCCCGGAGAAGATCTCTCCCGTTTTCTTCTTGTAATTGACTGTCATCAGGAATGGATGATCTCCATAATGCACTTGCAAGGCCTTGCCCAGGGCTGCATGATTCGCCTCATTCTCATACACCGCGAGGGTCTGTTGGCCAAGTATTTCATCTTGGGTATAACCAAATAATGAGGTGAACGCGGCATTACAATCAATGATATTTCGATGGGTATCTGCGACCAGAATGGCGTCTCTGATACTGTTGTAAAGGCCACGGTATCTCTCCTCACTTTCCCGCAGCGCCCGCTCTGACAGCTCTTTTTTCAGCTCGCGGGTGCGTGCCGTCACTGGTGCCGTCGGTGCTTCTTTCCCCCTCCGTTGAAGCTGGTTGGCGGCCTTGATCTTGGTCATTGCGTGTATTTGGGCGACCAATTCGATTTCATCCAGTGGCTTGGTAATAAAGCCCTCCGCACCCGCTTCGAGGGCTTCGATACGGCTTCCCTTGTCTGTCTTGCGTGTGGTCAGGAAAATGACCGGGATCGATTTCAGTTGTTCGCTAGCCTTGAGTTTTCGACAGACCGCAACACCGTCCATACCAGGCATAACGATATCCAGCAGAATCACGTCCGGGTCATCGATGCCAGCCAGCTTGAGTCCCTGCGGGCCATTGCTGGCAGTCAGAATAGTGGCTCGGGGCAAGGCATCCCGCAGCACGGCCTGCAACGTGATCAGGTTATCTCGATTGCCATCAATTGCCAGAACTGTGGGATCTTTAACGCCCATCAAACAACTCCTGGATGGCCAGAACCATCACTACTCGGGTATTCACCGCCTGATTATACCGTCAAGCTACTGAATACCGGGAATCGAACAAGAATTTCCACGTGAGGCGGGTCACCGACATTTTTGGCCTGTACAGTGCCATGATGGTGGTTGACGATCAACTTGACGATATATAGCCCCAAACCCAGATGTGCATGTAGGGCATTGGGTCTGCTGATCGAAATCATGGGTTCGAAAATATGTTCCAGAAGATCCTCGGGGATGGGTGATCCCTGGTTGATGAAGTGCAGACAAACCCAGGCTTCCTGCTGTTCCATTCGCACCACGATCGGTTCGTGTTCGCTACCAAACTCTGCTGCGTTGTCGATTAACTTATCAAGCATCTGCGCAATATGGTCCGGAGAACCTTCAATCGGCAAACGTAGCTCATCATTGATTTGCAGGGTAATGGAACGATTCTGCAAGGTTAATCGATAGCCATCAAGGTAGCTTTTTACCAGTGAAGCCAGGTCAAATACTTCCAGGTCCTCGTTTTGTATGGCCTCTTCCAGATTCATGGCCTCGGTCAACCGTACCAGAATGGATTTCAATCGTGTCACGCCATTCTGGGCTCGTTTCAGATATTTGCTGGTACCGATATCCGCATGTTCTTTGAGCAGATTTTCCAGAGAAGAGTGTACGACATTCAATGGATTATTAAGCTCATGGGCCAGGGTGTCCGGCATGGATTCGAGGTACTGGGTATATTGTGAAAGCCGCCCCAGCATATTGGAGATACTTCTCGATAAGTCGCCGAGCTCGTCTCTGACCAGGATGTTGGTACTCAAGGCGGATTGTACAACCCGGCCCTCCGGACTGATCGCCTTTTCAGTTTCATTGCGCATCTTGGCGATACGCATGGTCAGACGCCAGGCGAACATCAACAATACCGTGGCCAGAAACAAAAATACCAGTAAGCTGAAGGTAGTCATGTTCTCGAGCGTCTTTTCCTGTAGAGCCAAAACATCATTGCTGCTTTGTTCGACAATGACGGCCCCCATCACCTTCCCGCCTGACCAAACCGGATGAGCCGCCATCAATATAAGTGCTTTTCCATCAACAGAAGGGCGGCGCTGTACTCGTGTTTTACCGGCCAGAACATCCGTAAATACAGGATCACGACGAAATTCTGATTCCTCGGGTATGTCCTTGAAATCAACCGGTGGTGAATTCAGTATCAGATGGTACAATGGCGTCATAAGCTTGCCAAACCAGCGTACCAACCAAGGTTGTTGATCTTCCAGCAGCGGGATTTTAAGACTGGCGCCAGAAGAAAAACCGCCAACCACAGCTCGAACTCGTTGCTGTTTATCCAAAATCCAGATTCTGGCACTGGGGCGGTTAAGGCCAATCAGAATATTGGATATCTCTGGTGAATGCAGTAGCACACGCCCCATATGTTGACCCGTCGGGTCAGGAGAAGTAGTAATTTCCCGAACAATTTTCCGGTTTTTTCTGTCATCGACATCCACCACACGAAAAGCTGCTTTGGAATAGGCGTTGATAATATAGCGAGGAATTCTCGCTTCTACGGTATAACCATTTTGAGTTCGGATCAGCACTGCTGCGATGTCGTAAAATGGCTCACCGGTAATCGAATATTTCCAGGATTTATCCATCAGGTAGACACTCATCCGTCCGGGCTTGCGTGCTACCAGTAAATAGCGACGTAGCGTACCGCCTGAATCTTCGACAATCAGCCGAATCTGATCGCTGTTATCCAGTCGGAGCAGGGCAGGATCCCGCAATACAACCTGGTCATCCGTTACTTCAAAAAATGCGTAGATGTAGCGCTTGTAATACCCCAGAATATGGTAGAAAGAAAAATTATCAGGATCCGCAGCAGCGGTGCACTGCAAAGGGGCGTCATCCACATAACGCTGCGCTTTGGTCATCGCTTTGCCCCAATCAGCCATTTTACCATCGAGCACAATGAGATTAGTCAATGGATAAGCATACAGACTGGTTTGATCGCCGAGCAATTTCGGCACACCGGTTTCCTTGGAAAACAGTTTGTCACGTCCATGCAGAACAGTGGCGACGGCACGTGCGGTCAATAACAATACATCCTCCTGGCCTTGTAACAGGAAGGATTTCATCTCCCGAACGTAGTGATAGCCCATCCAGGGGATGAGCAGCAGCGCCAGAATTACCAGCAAAAGTTTGGAGCGAATCGTTATATACATCGGTTTGTACCACTTCATGGTCCCATACCTTCTGCTGGAACCGTAACAGTGCCAAAATGCAGTGGTCTAAGCTTTCGCAGGTGCTTGTATACCGCCTCGGCGAGCTCTTTGGCAGACAACTGATTTTGTTGCAGTACCAAATCATCTGCTCCTACCGGGCCGTACAAAGCAGGGGTGGTCGCATTGAACAGTGCTATGGTTGGTACCCCGGCAGCACTTGCCAGATGCATGGGGCCTGTGTCAGCACAGACAAAAATATCAAGTTGTGATAATACCGCTGCCAGCAGACGTAGATCAGCAATTTGCAAGGTGGC
>DRJH01000383.1 GCA_011052285.1 Gammaproteobacteria bacterium | reverse complement strand
CTGGCCAATGTCAGCACCTCGGGATTTCGAGCTGATTTGTCGCAATTTCGTAGTCAGCCGGTTTTCGGCAACGGTTATCCCACCCGGGTTTATGCCATGGCGGAACGGCCTGGCGTTGATTTCAAACCAGGGATCAATGAAGCCACCGGCCGTGACCTGGATGTAGCGATCAAGGGCAAGGGCTGGATTGCAGTCCAGGATCAGACGGGCAAGGAGGCTTACACACGTGACGGTAGTCTGCGGATAACCGCCAACGGTCTGTTACAGACCAGCCAGGGTGGCCTGGTCATCGGCAATACGGGTCCTATTGCTATTCCTCCGGCTGAGAAAATCGAGATTGCTCATGATGGCACGATCTCGATTCAGCCCAAAGGCCAGGGTCCGGAAACGTTGGCGGTGTTAGATCGCATTAAACTGGTTAATCCATCTGAGGCCAATCTGCAAAAAGGCCCGGATGGCTTAATGCGCACAGCAAGTGGAATTCAACCTCCGGATGCGGCTGTTCAGTTGAGAAAAGGCGTCCTGGAGCATAGCAATGTCAGTGCTGTTGGCGCATTGGTGAGAATGATTGAACTTTCGCGTCAGTACGAAATGAACATCAAGATGATGAGCGCCGCACGTGATATGGAGCAGCAAAATGCCCGGATGCTGGCGTTGGCGTAAGTACTTATAGACAGTTATTTATGGTGTAAATGGCGTAACGATTCAGCGTATTCATCTTTTGTCTCATTACGGCGTGTGTTCGTACTCGAATGCTCACATAGGACCTATATGCTCACATTCTCCGTGCGAAAATGCCTGGTACTGAAGCAAAATCTAAATACGCTGAATCGTTACTAAATGGCGTGGTATAAATGGAAGGAGATCAACGATGAACCCCGCATTATGGATAGCCAAAACCGGCCTTGATGGTCAACAGACGCGAATGGCCGCGATTTCAAATAATCTGGCCAATGTCAATACCACGGGCTATAAACGCAGTCGCACGGTTTTTGAAGACTTGCTGTACCAGAATGTCCGCCAGGTGGGAGCACAATCGTCACAAGATACCCAACTGCCTTCCGGATTATCATTAGGTACTGGGGTGCGTGTGGTCGCGACAGAAAAATTGTTTACCCAGGGCAATTTGATGCAGACCGATAATCCGCTGGATATGGCCATACAGGGGCGGGGTTTTTTTCAGATTCTGCGACCTGATGGTACCCTGGGATATACCCGCGATGGATCTTTTCAGGTTAATTCCAATGGCGAAGTGGTTAATGCTTCCGGCTATCTGTTACAACCAGCGATTACCGTACCGACCAGTGCGTTGAGTGTCACCGTGGGTTCTGATGGGGTGGTTTCCGTCGCCACCCAGGGCTCAGCTGCGCCAACACAGGTGGGTACTATCCAGACGGCAGATTTTATCAATCCAGCGGGTTTGCAGCCAGTGGGTGAGAATATGTACCTCGAATCTGCAGCCAGTGGTTCACCGCAGATTGGCACACCAGGTTTAAGTGGTCTCGGCTCTCTGGTACAGGGCTCACTGGAAAGCTCGAATGTCAACGTGGTTGAGGAGCTGGTCAATATGATCGAAACCCAGCGTTCCTATGAAATGAATTCCAAAGCAATCTCGACCACCGATCGGATGCTCGCTTATGTCAGCAATAACTTGTAGATAGGTTTCCTGGGAGACTGACAATTATTTTGAGGCGGTTGGAATAAAGGTGGTAAGGGCTGAAAAGTGGAATTGGTGTAGGTTTTAAGAGTCTTATGAAGACAGTAATCTGGCACCAACGGAGGTAGCTTTGTAACAGTCTTGCAGGGTATTGTTTCACTGTATGAGGGAAAACCATGACTCCAAGAACAGTCATATGGATGAGTCTTAGCGGTTTGGTGCTGCTGCAGTTAACGGGTTGTGTGACAACACCCGCCCCGCAAGATCCTGCTTATGTACCGGCCGAGCCGGTTCAGTCCGCCATGCCGGTCTACCGTAACGGTTCATTGTATCAGGGGGCGTCAAATATCGGGCTGTTTCGGGATCGAGTCGCTTTCAGGCGAGGTGATATTCTCACTGTGTTGTTGGTAGAGGACACCAATGCCAACAAGAAGGCGGAGACGACGACCTCCAAGGACAATAGTGTGGGTATTGATAATGCTACGGTTCTGGGATATGCCTTACCGAGCAGCAGCAAGTCAAAGTTCACCCTGGGATCCACATTAAAATCTGCCAATTCTTTTTCCGGCAAAGGCGAAAGCAAACAGAGCAATACCCTGACAGGAACGGTGACTGTGGTCGTTGACGATGTATTGGCAAACGGTAATTTGATGATACGAGGGCAGAAGTATCTGGCTGTCAATCAAGGCGCTGAATTTGTGCGGATCTCTGGTATTGTCCGGCCTGAGGACATCACCCCGGACAACCAGGTCAAATCCACTCTGGTTGCCGATGCGCACATTGAATATCGCGGTGCCGGTACGGTGGCCGACTCCAATATTATGGGTTGGCTGTCGAGATTCTTTAACAGCAAATGGTGGCTTTTTTAGCAAACTGCAGCCTCCTTGGTCGCCTGCGGCAAGGTTTGACCGCCTGGTTGGAATAACGGCCTTGATGGGTGGCAAAGCATTGCCACCCATTGTGCTGTGTTCACTCAGTTGGCTATTGTTTGGGCCTATTGTTTGGGCTCTCCGGTTCTCTGAAGCATTGGGTATAAAACTTGCTTTGGTACTATCGGAACGTCCCTATCGGTACGTCCATGCAACCGGAGAAGGTCGTGACATTCGATAGAAAATTTATTGCCCTGCTGCGCTGTACTGGACTCGTAGTATTGATGAGTGCAGCTCAGCTGACTACGATAGCCCAGGCCGAAAGGATTAAGGATCTGGCCTCGGTAGCGGGAGTACGTTCCAATCCATTAGTGGGTTATGGCTTGGTGATTGGTCTTAACGGTACCGGTGACCAAAATACCTCCTACACCTCACAAAGCCTGAAAAGTATGCTCAAACGCTTTGGTGTGGTACTGCCGGCAGGGACGACGCCAAAACCGAAAAATATCGCTGCCATCATGGTGAGTGCCTCACTGCCACCTTTTGCCAAGCCAGGTCAGCGTATCGATATTACCGTTTCTTCTGTGGCCAACGCCAAAAGTTTGCGTGGTGGGACGTTGTTGATGACCCCTTTGCGCGGTGTGGATGGACGTGTCTATGCCGTGGCACAAGGCAATCTTGTCGTGGGTGGTTTTGGTATTGATGCCAAAGATGGTTCGAGTATCACGGTCAATGTGCCCAGTGTGGGTCGTATCCCGGGTGGCGCCAGTGTCGAAGTGGCTGCACCTACGCCTTTTGCAGGAAAACCCTATTTGGTATTGAATCTGCATCGTGCGGATTTTACTACTGCTGAGCGTTTGTCAGAGACCATCAATGCATTTATCGGCAAGGGCTCTGCAGTTCCCATCGATGCATCTTCAATTCGTGTGCAGGCGCCCCAATCCAGTGGTCCGAAAGTGGCCTTTATATCTACGCTGGAGAATCTCACCCTGGAACCAGGAGAAGCGCCGGCCCGTGTCATTATTAATTCCAGAACCGGGACGGTGGTGATCAGTCAACACGTTCGGGTCATGCCAGCGGCAGTATCCCACGGCAGCCTGACGGTAACGATTCAAAGTCAGGATCAGGTGAGTCAACCTAATCCTCTGTCCAATGGTCAAACCGTGGTCGTTCCCAAGACGAATATCAAGGTTGAACAACCTTCATCAAGAATGTTTTTATTTCAACCCGGAGTGCTGCTCGACGAAATTGTCCGCGCAGTGAACCAGGTGGGTGCAGCTCCGGGTGATTTGGTGGCAATACTGGAGGCGCTTAAAGAAGCCGGTGCATTGCGTGCCGAATTGGTGGTGATTTAGGTGTTCCGGAATACAACGATGACCGCTGCCAGTCTTGCTGGCAGCAGGGTTTACACAGACTTCTCGGCCCTTGCCCGACTACGGGCACAGGCCAGGGCCGACTCACCTGCCGCCAGGCAGGAAGTTGCAGTCCAGATGGAGTCAATATTTTTACAAATGATGCTCAAAAGTATGCGTAAAGCCAGTTTTTCCGGTGGCCTATTCGACAATGATGCCAGCAAAACGTACCAAAGTATGATGGACCAGCAGTTGGCATTGGTGTTGGCAGGTCGAGAACCTGGACTGGGATTAAAACAAATGATTCTGCAACAGCTCCCAAAAGCCAAGAATAGTGCTGGGTCAGATGACGGGCGGGTAACGACCACGGTGGTGCATCCGTCATCCGTACCCTTTCATCGCACGGCTATGCCAGGTCATTATGGCTTATATGCAGCACAGCAAACACCGGCCTTATTGGGTTCTTCTGCGCTAACCGTAGGATCTGTGATACCTGTGATACCGGCCACAGAGCCCCAAACACAGAAAAGAACACAGAAAATCACATTTATTCGTCAAGTTTTACCCCATGCCCAACAAGCAGCACAAGCCCTGTATGTGCCTGCAGAAGTACTGGTGGCTCAGACAGCGCTAGAGACAGGCTGGGGCAAATATATGCCAAGGCAGGCGAATGGTCAGTCTTCTTTTAATTATTTTGGTATCAAGGTCGGTCAAAGCTGGAAAGGGTTGGTGGCAAATACTGATACCACCGAGGTCGTGCAGGGGCAGACCAAAGCAGTCGTTGCAAGTTTTCGTGCCTACTCAGACCCCCGGGAGAGTTTTACCGATTATGTCGATTTAATAAAAACTTCACCCCGTTATCGGCAAGTACTACAAAGCCGCGGCGACAGCAACCGGTACGTTGATGCACTGCAGGGTGCTGGCTATGCGACAGACCCGCAGTATGCGAAAAAAATCAGGTCGATACTCGAAAGTCCAACGTTTTCTTCTGCATTCAAGAACCTGGTAAATGGGTCGATAGCAGCGTATGGCGCTGTGACGGCGAGTATAAACAGCAAAGGATAGGCAAATGGCAGTTAATGGGATATTGAGTAATGCGGTATCCGGGCTTCTGGCCTCCAGGCAGGCCATGAATACGGTGAGTCACAATGTGGCCAATGTCAATACCGCGGGTTACACCCGTCAACGGGTTGAGTTGTCGAGCAGAAATGCTCTTTCCTCCAATAATCTGAGTGTAGGCAATGGGGTGTTCGTAAGCCGGATACGACGTATCTATGATACTGCATTGCAAACACAGATCCAGACATCCGGTGCCGCACAGCAACGCTATGATAGCCTCGCGTCCCTGGCGTCAGGTGTCGATAATCTCATGGCTGAATCAAGTTCTGGTATGGGTAGCAGCCTGCAGTCATTTTTTGCTGCCGCTTCCAGTGTCAGTAATAACCCGGCCTCAGGTACTGATCGGCAGCTGTTGTTAGACAGTGCGGGTTCATTGCTAAATCGAGCACAGTCAGTCTACAGTCGGTTAACAGAGATTGAGCGGGGTACTAACAGTCGGCTTACCACAGCAGTGCAATCGATTAATCAACTGGCCAGTAATTTGGCCGGAGTCAACCGTGCCATCAGTCGTGCTGCAGCCTCTGTGCGAGGGACCCCCAATGACCTGTATGATCAAAGAGACCAGTTGATACTTGACTTGTCCAAAAAAATAGATCTTAGTACTGTGCTGCACAGTGATGGCTCAGTCAATGTCTACGTAGGCAAGGGAGAGTCACTGGTTATCGGTGATAAAACGCGTAGTTTGCGTGCCGGTAAGGATAGGTATGACGGGCGTCGATTGGATCTGCAGTTAGGTGATGGTGTCGGTTATCACTCGATATCAAATTCTATAAAAAATGGCGAAGTCTACGGAATTCTGCAATTTCGCAGTGAAGTGTTGGACCCAGCCCTCAATGGCCTCGGCCGGGTGGTGGTTAGCTTGGGCCTGAATTTCAATGCACAGCACCGTTTAGGGCAAGATTTGAAAGGCCGTCCGGGTGGTGATTTTTTTGCCATGGGTGGCCCGGAAGTGTTGCCGAAAAATACCAATACCAGCCTGGCCACAACTGCTGTTCCCGTGGTTGGTTACGCGGATGCACAGGCCCTGACGACCGACAATTATTTATTAAATTGGCAAGGTGCTACCTGGCAGTTAATGAACCGGCGTACCGGGCAGATTGTGCCCATGACCGGGGCCGGTACCACAGCAAGTCCCTTTCTTGCTGATGGTCTCTCTATCTCGGTGGCAGGGATCACAGCGGGGGTCGGTGATCAATATTCTTTTCTGATTCGGCCCACTGCGGTGGTGGCTAGAGATACCCGTTTGGCACTG
>DRJH01000382.1 GCA_011052285.1 Gammaproteobacteria bacterium | reverse complement strand
TCAGAAAATCGCGGCTGGCCTCTCTCTGCGCCAATGCAGAAGTACTGGATAAACACACCAATACTTTTGATCGTATTTTGGCAATCATATTTATTGGATTATTTTATTTTTCTACCGGTACCCTTATTCTGTTAATGATTCTGGATAAATTTGGTGTTTTCGATTAACAATGCAACACCCAATCCGGGCATATTTGCGTAAACAGGCATTCTTCACCACATCCTACGCATAAATGTAGCCTGGATGAATAGATAGCAGGCTTGCCTGTTCAGCCAACTTAATCCACACTGTAGACAGTCTGATTTCAAGCAGCGAGTCTATGAAAAAATATCCACCAGCACCACTGAATAAAACTAACGTCACCACCTCTGTGACGACGGATCCCGCAAAACGCCGTTTGTTCCTGAAATCCGGCTTGCTGGCAGGAGCGGGTCTGGTGAGTGGCAGTGCCAGTGCCGCAAGCAGTTCGAACAAGCTGCTACCTCACTGGAGCCGTCATCTGGGGCCTGGCGTGGCCAGCACCGGTTATGGTGTGCCCTCGCGCTTTGAGACCGATGTTCAGCGCAAGACGCTGGACTGGTTACGTGCGCGGCGTGAGTCTTCGGTCAGCTTCAGCCCGTTGCAGTCTCAGCACGGTATTATTACGCCCAGCGGCCTGGTGTTTGAACGCCACCATGCCGGCATCGCTGATATTGACCCGAACAGCCATTACCTGCTGATCCACGGTCTGGTCGAGCGGCCACTCAAGTTCACCCTGTCTGACCTGATGCGCTTTCCGTCGGTCAGCCGTATTCACTTTCTCGAATGTGCGGCCAACGGCGTATTGAATTATCCCGGTGCACAGTACAATTCTCTACAGTTTAACTTTGGCATGCTCAGCTGCTGTGAGTGGACCGGTGTGCCGTTATCAACTCTGCTGAAAGAGGCCGGCGTCAGGAAACCAGCGAAATGGATACTGGCAGAAGGGGCCGATGCCGCAGCACTCACCCGCAGCATTCCACTGGACAAGGCGCTCGATGATACGCTGGTGGTATATGCCCAGAACGGCGAGATGTTACGCCCGGAACAGGGCTACCCGATGCGCCTGCTATTGCCTGGCTGGGAAGGCATTATCAATGTTAAATGGTTACGCCGGCTCGAGCTCGGTGACAAACCCTGGGAAACCCGCGAGGAAACCGCAACCTATACCGACCTGATGCCCGATGGCAAGGCGCGTCAGTATACGTTTGTGATGGAAACCAAGTCCGTGATCACCTCACCCTGCCCTGAAAACCCGATGGCCGGCAAGGGTCGCGTCAGCATCAACGGCCTGGCCTGGTCCGGCCACGGTCGCATCAAGCGCGTTGATGTATCCGTAGACGGTGGCAGGAACTGGCGCACTGCTCGACTGCAAGGCCCGGTACAGAACAAGTCACTTACACGTTTTTCAATGGACTGGGACTGGAACGGTGAGGTCGCGCTACTGCAGAGCCGTGCGATAGATGAAACCGGTTACGTGCAACCCACCATGGCTGAGTTGCGCAAGATACGGGGCATCCGGTCGTTTTATCACAATAATTCAATTCAGACCTGGCTTATCAATAAAAACGGTGAGGTCGAAAATGTCCAGCTGGCTTAAGGTCGTGTTGATCGCTGGCTGCTGCACTGCGGCAGGCAGTGCCGTGGCCGATGGCACACGCTATGGCTATGGCAGTACACCGACTCAAGCCGAGATCAAGGCATGGGATATTGATGTCGGGCCAGATGGCAAGGGCCTGCCCGTGGGTCAGGGCACGGCCACTCAGGGGGAAGAACCCTACCTGCAATACTGCTCGGCCTGTCATGGCGAATTCGGTGAGGGCGTAGGCCGTTACCCGGCGCTGATTGGTGGTGAGGACAGCCTTGACCAGGACCGGCCAAAAAAAACCGTTGGCAGCTTCTGGCCCTATGCAACCACCCTGTGGGATTACATCAACCGCAGTATGCCTTTCGGGAATGCCCAGTCACTGGAGCCGGATCAGGTCTATGCGATTGTGGCCTACATCCTCAATATGAATGACCTGATTGAACCCGATACGGTGATGGATCAAAACAGCCTGCCGAGGGTAAAGATGCCCAACCGAAACGGTTTTATACCGGATCCAAGGCCAGATGTGCATAACAAGGCCTGTATGAAAAACTGCAAAGACAAAGTCGAGATCACCAGCCAGGCGAACAAGCTGCCCTAGACAGGCAGTCATACCTACCTGACCTGTATCGAAAACCAGGTGCCATTCTCACCCCCTTTGACGTAACCCGGTGTGTCCAGATCATCGTTGGCTACCAGATCAAAGCTGTCGACATGACTGACCGGGATCCACGGGGTGCAGATATAGATCGACACCGGGTTCTGGGCAAGTTGCTGTTCAATCAGTTCCAGTGGCCAGGCACCCATGCCGATACCGCAGTTGAAAAATTCATTGTTTTTTCTGAAACCAATACTGGGTCTGGAATCGCGTGTGTGCCGCACCACAACGCGTGCTTCGAGCTTCGCGAATTGCACCCCGGACGGGATCAGAAAACGTGACTTCTGACGTGACTCGTTACGATCCTGAACGACATCATGAAGGTTATCGGTATCATATTCCTCTACATCAAATACCAGTGGCGTGTCGCCATCAATTTCTGCCTGTGAACTGTACACCAAAGCGCCCCTGTGTCGGTTGCTGCGAAACCAGCGAGCAAAATCAGACATAAAACTTACCTCTAGATTCTTTTTAATATTTTTTATCAGCTACATAATTCCACTGTGTAACTGCTTATGCTTCCACATTATGCTGTATGTTATAACGTTATCATTGAAGCCATGCACAGCAATGACTCTATTGTTATCATGGTTTTGAAGGAGATTCTGTGGGATATTCACATTTTAGCCGACCACGTGAGTAGCCCGGATGCTGGTGAACGGGGATTGAAGTGGTTAAATCAAGCGGTGACGTAAATAAATCGCACCGATCAGTATCGATAACGTGATCACCCATATGCTGATATACAGGGCCAGCGACTGGTTGGCCTTACGCCGCTCCAGCCAGGTACGTGGGCGTACACCATAAAAAAGCAAGGTTAGCTTGGCTGCCAGATTGACGCACACTATGTTTACGGCCAGCAGCAACGTCGCACCAATCGCTTTATCCATCTCGCCGGCACCTAGCATAAGACCAATGGTGGCTGTAGGTGGCAACAGTGCCACGGCTACCATCACCCCAACCAGCACCGAAGACAGGCCGGTGGTGAGCGACATCACTGCGGCGGCCCCGGATGCCAGTGCCAGCACAACACCATCCAGCCCCACATCCGTTCGCGTCAACACCTCAGGGCTGAGTACACTGCCTGGCCACAACTGCCCTATGCCCGCTGACAGGATCAGTGCCAGACCCATCCCGGATATCAACGCCTTGAGTGCCTTCCACATCAGTTCACGATCACCCAGCGCCGCGCCCAGTGCAAAAGCCATGTTTGGCCCCAGTAGCGGAGCAATCACCATTGCGCCAATAATCACTGCGGCGCTGTTTTGCAGCAAGCCTATTGCCGCAACGACTGTGGACAGTACAACCAGTACATAAAAGGTGGGTTCTGGTCGTGCGCCGCGTTCCACCTGACTATAAAGCTCCTCACGGGTTACTTCGGACTTGCTGGTGGCAGATTTGCTCGTGGAGGTATCGTGCTCCTCTTCCTGCTCAGGAGCCGGCCACACCGCCTCAACCGGCAGAATCATCACTCTGGAGTTTTCGTGTGTGGCAAGGGTCATTTGCAAGGCATCCATCACCGGCTGGCGCTTGTTTGGCGGCACCAGCAAACGAATACTGACCCGGCCAGACTCTTCGGCGGGTGTTTGCCAGTAATCCACGATGGCCTGTTGCTGCGCGATCCCGATCACCGTATCCAGATGTCCCGGATCAGTAATCACTTCAATAATTTTCATGGTTGCGCATACTCCGGCCTGATTGTAAAGCTGACAGAATTAAAAATACCTTACTTAAACTGGACCTGGTCTTGATCTGGATCAATGTTAGCAGCCCTCGCCATCTATATAATTAATTGCTGATGAATTGTCGTGCTGTTGTGCATGGGGTTTGTCACAACTATATGCTTTATATGGTTCGATTTGGATAGCCGTGTTTGCGTTGCAAGCAAATGGCTATGAATCGGGCTTTTATTTTATCCGGGAGTATCACATGTCTGTAGCACTAAAGAAAACCTTGATCACGACCTGAACAAGGACTGGGCCCTGTATGGCAATGTGCGCTACATGAGCATTAAAACCGATGCGATTCTGAATGGTGGCCCGGAATTCGAGGTTGAAATCGATCCCTGGGTGTATTCGATTGGAATCGGCACTCCTTTTTAAAAAACCTGAACAAGGAACAAATTGTTCCTATACTATCTGTGATGCGAGGCAGTGATACCTCGCATCACCATAACAGCCGACTACTTATAAAACGGCTAACGAATAATAAGCTTTACTAATTTAAACCTCTACGGGAGGATCCAGATGGATACCCAGACCACCTACAACTACAAGGTTGTGCGACAGTTTGCCGTAATGACAGTCGTCTGGGGTATAGTCGGCATGCTGGTAGGCGTCATCATCGCCGCCCAGCTGGTTTGGCCAGCGCTGAACTTCGACATACCCTGGTTAACCTTTAGTCGCCTGCGTCCACTGCATACCAATGCGGTTATTTTTGCGTTTGGCGGTTCGGCCCTGTTCGCAACATCGTACTATATTGTGCAGCGCACCTGTCAGGTACGCCTGATTTCTGACAAGCTGGCCGCGTTTACCTTCTGGGGCTGGATGACGGTAATTGTGCTGGCCGTGATCACCTTGCCACTGGGAATTACCACCAGTAAGGAATACGCTGAACTGGAATGGCCGATTGATATTTTAATAGCCGTGGTCTGGGTGACCTATGCCATCGTCTTTTTTGGCACCATACTCAAACGTCGCACACCGCACATCTACGTAGCCAACTGGTTTTTCGGCGCATTTATCCTCACCGTTGCGATACTGCATATTGTCAACAGCATGGCGATACCGGTTTCCCTGACCAAGTCCTATTCTGTGTATCCCGGAGCAATCGATGCCATGGTACAGTGGTGGTATGGCCATAATGCAGTGGGCTTTTTCCTGACCGCCGGTTTTCTTGGCATTATGTATTACTTCGTACCCAAACAGGCCAAACGACCGGTGTATTCCTACCGCCTGTCGGTGGTGCATTTCTGGGCGCTGATATCCATTTACATCTGGGCCGGCCCACATCATCTGCACTACACCGCACTGCCAGACTGGGCGCAGTCTCTGGGCATGGCCTTCTCGATATTACTGCTGGCACCCTCATGGGGCGGCATGATTAACGGCATGATGACCCTGTCCGGTGCCTGGCATCTGTTGCGTGACGACCCGATCCTGAAGTTCATGATTG
>DRJH01000381.1 GCA_011052285.1 Gammaproteobacteria bacterium | reverse complement strand
TCATGACGTTAGGTTCGTTGGCATATATCAGCTCGAAGAATGCGCTGACACGACAGGTTCTGGATCACCTGGACAGTGTCGCCGCCATTCAGAAAAAACGTATTGAGAGCATCATTGAGCAGAATCACGAGCGCTTTCTGCTGGTCGCTTCCCGGACACAACTGCGTCTCAGTCTGGATAAATATCTTGCCGATCCCAGGCCGGAATACCGTGACCAGATGAATCGTATCCTTGGTGACGCCGGCGCCACGATTGCCGACTTCCGCGGGCTTTTTATCCAGACACTCGATGGCCGGATAGTGGCCTCAACAAAGCCGGATCTGATTGGTACTGTTCATGCCGACAGTAAGCTGTTTGACGACACCCATCACGGCAGGAGGATGGACCTCCTTTATCGCGATAAGAATGGACGGCTGGGCTCCCACCTGGCCGGCCCGCTGTACCTGGGTTCACGACTGCTGGGTGTGCTGGTTATCGATTCGAACATATCCAATATTGTCGCATCAACCACCGACTACCACGGGCTGGGAAAGACCGGGGAAACGCTGCTGATTGGTCGCTATGGAAATGACGGCGCGCAGTTTCTTACACCTGCCAGGTTTGATGATCAGGCGGCGCTGGTTCGAACGGTATCCGGGAAAGACGTTAAGTCACCCTACATACAGGTCTTGCTTAAACAGGATAAGTTGTTGACCGATGTGGTTGACTATACCGGCCACTCTGTTATTGCGGTGACGCGCTATATAGACATGGTTGATTTCGGACTGGTTGTTCAGAAACGCAGGGACGAGGCCTATGCGCCGATCAGCACGCTGCGTAATCTGTTGCTGATACTGATTACCCTGTTCTCGGTCGTCGTTATTTTTACCACGATTTACATCGCCCGTTCGATATCGCTTCCTATTTCCCGGCTGACCCGCGTGGCGACCAGAATCAGCAGCGGCAATCTTTCCGAGCGCGCCGACGTCAGCACGCGTGATGAAACCGGCGTTCTGGCAAAGGCCTTTAATCAGATGACAGAGAATCTGGTTGAGGATATTAACGAACGGCGGCAGGCTGAAGAGAAAATCCAGTCGTTGCTGAAATCTGCACCCGACGCGATTGTTATTGTTGAGCAGAACGGTGATATCTGCCTTGCCAACCTGCAGGTGGAACGGTTGTTCGGTTACAGCAGTACGGAATTGCCGGGAAAACCTGTCGGGATACTGGTACCCGATCAATATCTTCGATTGCAGGAATCCAGTTCCGGTATGTCCTCTACAGATCAGGATCCCGAGACCTGGACGAAGGACAGGGAGTTTTACGGTGTACGTCGGGACGGAACCGAGTTCCCTATCGAAATCAGTCTGGCGCCGATAAAAACCAATGCAGGATTGCTGACCACCATTGTCATCCGTGATATCACCGAGCACAAGCAGGCCGAGGCGCGCCTGGTGCAGCAAGCGAATTATGACACCCTGACCGGCCTGCCGAATCGCCTGCTGGCGGCAGACAGGTTGTCGCAGGCCCTGGCCCATGCGCACAGGAAAGAACTGAAAGTCGCGGTCATATTTCTTGATATCGATCGTTTCAAAAATGTCAATGATACGCTGGGGCATTCAGTCGGAGACAGACTGCTCACCGAGGTAGCCAGTCGTTTGAGTGAAAGCGTCAATGAGGACGATACCGTTGCCCGCCTGGGGGGCGATGAGTTCCTGATCATTCTAACTGAGTTGAGAACGCTGGCGTCTGCAGAAATTGTAGCGGACAGGATTCTGGAGGCACTCAGCCAGCCATTCAAACTGGATGAGAGAGAGCTGTTCACCAGTGCCAGTATCGGTATTACCGGTTACCCTGAAGACAGCGATGATCCGGATGTGCTGCTCAGAAATGCCGACTCGGCAATGTATCAGGCCAAGGATGCAGGTCGTAATACGTTTCGTTTTTTTACGCCCGAAATGAATATCCAGCTGCTGAAGCGTCTGGAAATGGAATCACAATTGCGCTATGCAATGAGCAAAGAGGAGTTGTTCCTGCGTTATCAGCCCCAGGTCGATATAAAAAACGGCAGGCTGGTGGGTGTCGAAGCCCTGTTGCGGTGGAATAATCCTGAGCTCGGCTATGTTCCACCCGACGATTTTATCCCGCTGGCGGAAGAGACCGGGCTTATCAATGTTATTGGTGAGTGGGTATTGATGCAGGCGTGCCGGATGGCCACTACCTGGCAGCAAAGGCCGGACAGTATTCGCATATCGGTGAACGTATCAGCTGTTCAGTTCCGGAACACCGATCTTGTCGGGATAGTTCGCAATGCACTGGAAGTCAGCGGTTTGCCGGCAGCGTTGCTCGAACTGGAAATTACCGAAAGACTGCTGGTCGAGGATAATCCCAACACAAGCCGCCTGCTTGAAGATATCAAAAAACTGGGTGTGCGCCTGTCGCTGGATGATTTCGGCAAAGGTTATTCTTCCCTGAGCTACCTGAAACGGTTTCCGTTTGATGTATTGAAAATCGATCGTGCCTTTATATCGGGTGTCACGACAAACCCCGAAGACGCGGCCCTGTGTCGCGCCATTACAGCAATGGCCAGCAGCCTGAATCTTTCGATAGTGGCCGAGGGTGTTGAAACGAAGCAACAGTGGGATTTTCTTGCTACTCACGGTGCCGACCTTGTCCAGGGGTACTACGTAAGCAAGCCGCTTAGCGCAGAAGATTTTGATGACTTCCTGACCAGGCG
>DRJH01000380.1 GCA_011052285.1 Gammaproteobacteria bacterium | reverse complement strand
TGATACAACGCTGTCATTATCGAGGCATAATGGACAGGGAAACAACTCTAAATCCACCATAATCTTCTACATCACAGCGCAAAGAGCTGTAATCCTGACGATGAAACCATGGATCAAGAAGCAACGCTGGCATTTGCTGCTGTTGTGTCTTATCGCATTCATATCGAGCAGTTGCACTACCCCTGACCCAATCGCCAGTTGGCACATGATCAATGTTGACTTCGGCAATCGCCAGGGTGACGCCAATCTACTGATTATTGGTGACCGGGTGCTGATGATCGATGCCGGCTACTACGCAGAAGCCAAACAGGCCGTTGTCCCGTATCTGAAAAAACTTGGAATCAAAAAAATTGATGATTTCTTTATCTCTCACCCCCACCGTGATCATTACGAAGGTATGGCAGCCATCCTCGATGCCGGTATCAGAATTGATCGTCTCTATTATAAAATTCCCGCACCGGAAATTCAGGATTGCTGCTACAACAAAGCCCATTTTCTAAAATTCATCCGCTATGCCAAAAGCACGGGAACCCAGTTGATTCGTCCAAAAACCGGCTTTCGACTCGATCTGCCACATCAATCCTGGATCGAGATTCTGCATGCACAAGAAGGCAATCTGCAAGGCAAAGCGCTGGACATCAATGATATGTCAATGATTATGAAATGGCATATTCTGGGTACAACCGTGTTGTTTCCAGGCGATCTGAACCAAAGACTGGGCCGGTATCTTAGCCAGGATCCCAGAATGCAAGCAGATATTATGAAAATGCCACATCATGGTGCAAGAAGCCTGGCGCCGAACAGCTTCCTGGATGCAGTCAATCCCGCTTACGTACTGGTGCCGAGTCCGGAGTGGATCTGGTGCGGAGAACGAGGCGACAGACCCCGCACATGGATCATGAAGAGAAAGATACCGGTCTGGATCAATGGCACCAACGGCACGATTCGGGTAGATTTTGGCTTAAAGCGAACCACGATTACACCGGAACGAGCGAATAAGGCCTGTAAGTTGCGAGCTTATGGAAAAATGACGGTACCCAGGAGACTATCCGAGAATAAGTAGCCTACGTGGAAAAGCGGGTTAGCTCTTCGGCCTATCCATACCTAATGCCAGAGTAACGATTCAGCGTATTCATCTTTTGTCCCATTACGGCGTGTGTTCGTACTCGAATGCTCACATAGGACCTCTATGCTCACATGCTCCGTGCGAAAATGCCTGGTACTGAACCAAAATCTAAACACGCTGAAGCGTTACATGCCAGACTGCCAGGCCCGACTCATCTACCCTCACGTTGCATTTTCTCCAACCTGGCTTTCGCCGCTATGGCCACACGACTTTCCGGAAAGCGTGCAACAACATCCTGCAGTGTCTGCCTGGCCCGTTCATAGGCGCCCATATCATATTGGATGTAACCGATCTTAAGTAACGCCTGCGGTGCCTTGGGGCTCGCTTGATAGCGCACGGCCACGGTACGAAAGCCCAATAATGCCTGCTCGAACTCGCGGGTCACATAATAGGATTCGGCCATCCAATATTGGGCATCATCGGCGACTGTGCTGGTGGGATAGTCTTGCACAACTTTGCCAAAAGCGACGATCGCTTCCTGGTAGCGACTCTTGCGCAGTAACCCAAAGGCACTGTCATAAGCAGTTTGTGCGAGGGCTTCAGCTTCCGCTGACAGCGCTGGCCCAGTTACCGAAACCCCTGGTGTTACCCCTGGTGTTACCCCTGGTGTTACCGTCGCGGCCGCCTCTGTGTTAGCCGTGGCTGATGAGATTCCCGGGCCAATATTGCCCACATCAACACCCGCTTGAGCGGCGATCGAAATACGTCCCGAATCAGGGACGGGGGGGCCAGGGAGATTGGATGGTTCGGCTGGCTGGGAGGTATTTGTGGTCACCGTCGGCACGGTCTCAGGACCGGCTAAGGCAGGCATTGTTGATCCTCTACTGGTTTGCCGCGATGAACGTTCGAGAACACGCAAACGACGGTCCAGGTCGTCATAAAGCTGACGCTGGCGCCGCTTGCTATTCTGCTGCTCGTATTGTTGCAAGTCGACTGCATTCCTGAGTTGACGCAGGGTCGCCTGCATGTCATCAATCTGGGTTAGCACCTTGAGTGCGTCAGCTGTTATCTGCGGTCTGGGTGGTTCTTTAACGAGCGGTTTTTTGATCACCACAGGCGGTGGGGCTGGTGTAACACACCCACCCAGCAGAGCAAACACCCCGAGCAGCATAATGCGGTAACTTTTTCTTTTCACAACGGACCTCTCTTCGCAACAGGCTCCGCTCAGTTACCGTAGACGATTTCCACCCGTCGGTTCTGGGCATAAGAAGCCTCATCCTGACCCAGTGCTACCGGTCGCTCTTCACCGTAGGATACGGTCTGAATATTGCTGGCCCCAACTCCCAGAGCCTGCATCAACTTGGCCACTGCGTTGGCACGGCGTTCACCCAGTGCCAGATTGTATTCGCGGGTCCCCCTTTCATCGGTATTGCCCTCCAGCATGACCGTAATTCCCGGGTTATTAACCAGGTAGGCGGCATGAGCCTCAATCAGCTGCTTTGAAGCATCAGAAATCGCACTACTGTCATAATCAAAATAGACCTGAAGTTTACTTAACAGGTCACCGGCGGTTCCAGAGGTAGCACCTGCACCCTCCACACCCAGTTCAGATCCCTGCACGGCGGATACATCCGTCACCCCGCTGGTACTGCTGCCATCGGCATTGTCGGGCATGGCATCCTGTACCGGCGGAACACTCTCCTGCACGCTCTTGGTGCCGCCACATGCCACCAGGGTAGCACTGAGCAGAACAACAAGGCCTACTGAATAAATTGTTTTCATCATGATTTCCTCTTTCGATGGTTGAGACAAGTTTTTAGGGTACGGTCAAAAATTGCGCTGATAGGGAGACCAGGCGGGTTCTCTTACATCACCCTGTTGTGATGTAAGAGCTTGTGTTACTCTGCCATCCGCCGAGACTTCGTGCAAAACACCACGGCGAGCTGAGCGTGTGGCATACAGGATCATGGCCCCATTGGGTGCAAATGAAGGTGACTCATCAAGCCTGCCTTCAGTTAATATTGTAAGGGTATTTGTTGGCAGGTCCAAAGTTGCAATCTGATAGCCTGCACCCTGACCCTGATCAGTGACCATAACCAACTTCTTGCCATCGGGAGACCACGATGCACGCGCATTATAGCGGCCCTGGAAGGTGACCCGCTGAACCTGCCCACCAGCGGCGGCAATCTTGTAGATCTGAGGTTTTCCACCGCGGTCAGAGGTAAACAGGATGGTACGCCCATCCGGAGACCAGGCAGGCTCGGTATCAATCGCGGTATTTCGGGTCAGTCTCTGCAGACGCCGGCTTTTGAGATTCAGCACATAGATCTCAGGGTTTCCACTCCGGGACAAGGCCATCGCCAGGCGACTGCCATCGGGAGACCAGGCAGGCGCTCCATTAATACCCTTGTAATTTGCAGCAACCACGCTCTTGCCGTCACTGATACGCTGTACAAAAACCGAAGCGTGGCCTTTTTCAAAAGACACGTAGGCCAGCTGCCTGCCGTCCGGGGACCAGGCAGGAGACAGCAGCGGTGCTGTTGAGCGCTTCATGACCCTGGGTCGATAGCCATCAGAATCCGCAATACTCAGCAAATATTGGCGTTTTCCCGATGGCAATTTCCGCACTGTAACGTAAACGATGCGGGTATCAAATGCGCCACGCTCACCGACCAGCTTTTCATAAATATAATCACTGATCTGGTGTGACAAACGCCGTAGCTGTGCCAGGGAAACACGGTAGCGGCGCCCACCCAGCTGGCGACCGGAAAAGACATCAAAAAGCTGGAATTGCACCGTATAGTATCCCGGTCCGGCCTGCAGAATCCGCCCTACAACCAAAGCCTCGGCCTTGATCAAACGCCAATCCTTGAAACGAACCTGGGTGTGATCGTGTGGTTGCCCCAGAAAATCGGTACGATCTATAGGATCGAAACGTCCACTGTGGCGCAAATCTGCTTCCACGATATCACTGACCGAGTAGGGAGGAGGTGAAGAACCACGAAATTCGAACGGTACAATCGCTATGGGTAGACCTGTCCCTGCACCTCGAGTGATCTCAATCGTCAATACCGCCTGCGCCGCCAACGGCAGCAACAAACCCAATAGGCCAGTCAATACGATGATTTGCTTGAGAGATTTCAATAACAACATATCTGTCCTGAAGTAGCTTATCCACCTGCCCCAATATTACCTAAATCTGGCATTAAACGTACTGATAAATTCCAGATATCTGGGATCGCTGGGAAATGGTAGCGGTGAAGCTTTTTTTACCGCTGCCTCGATGGAGCGATCAAACAATGGATCACCACTACTGTTGATGATCTTTGCCGACAGCACCACACCCCCAGCGCCGACATGCAACTGAACCTCAGCCGACATCCCATCTCCGGCTTTCACTGGTCGCACCCAGTTATTCTCAACTTTCTGTTTTATGGCTGCAGTCAAACGACTCAGTGCTGATGCAGCAGCACCCTGCAACTGCTTACGTTGCTCAGCCTTGCGTTTGGCTTCAGCGACCAGCTGTGCCTGTAGATCGGCTTCTCGTTGCTGTTTTTCCCGGGACTTGCGTTTGCGCTCAGCTGCCAGCCGTTGTTGCTGTTGGCGTTTTTTTGCCAATCGTTTCTTTCTTAGTGCCGCTTCTTTTTTTAGCACCGCCTTGTGCTTGCGCTGGGCCAGTAGCCGCTTTTTCGCTGCAGCCTTTTTCCTTGCCTGGGTCTTTTTCACCACTTTGAGCCGGGCCAGTTCCTGAACACGTTTCTTTTCGGCCAATCGCCTTTGCTGATCGACTTTCCGACGCTGAGCCTGGGCCTTTCGAACCAGTTTTTCCTCTTGTAGGCGTTTTTTCTCCGCTGACCTGATCTTGACTTCTTCTTGTCGGCGCTGCTGCTGTACCTGTTTAATTTGCCGCTGTAGTTGTGCCAGTTTTTGCTCTTGCAATTTTTGTAGATTCAGTTTCTTCTGATCCTTTTGCTTGAGTCTGGCGAGTTCCTTTTGCACCGCCTGTTCGTCAAGCGTGACGGCCTTGACTGGCGTCTGTATTGACACAGACTTCATCACAATGCTTGACTGAAAACTGAATAATAGGAGTAACAGCAGAGCAATATGCACCAGTAGAGCCAACAAAAAAGACCGTATCACCCAGCCGCCACTGGTACTGTCCAGCGAAGGCCTCCGGTCCTGATTCACCCTGCTCTCCTGACTACTTGGCATTGGGGTCCGTCACCAGACCAATACTGGGGACTCCAGCTTTTTGCAAACTGACCATGGCCTGCACGATCGCACCATACTCTACCCGTCGATCTCCACGCACCAGAAATGGCGTTTTTGGCTGGCGCCGCAGTACTGCAGCCGCCATGGCGTACATCCGTTGCAGTGTAACCGGCGTACTGGCGTCGTCATTGATAAAATATTCGCCACTGGCATTGACATCCACCACAAAGGGCTCGGCATCCGGATTCAACACCGGCTTCGCCTCAGCCCTGGGCAATTCTATCTTTACACCCTCGGTCAACAAGGGTGTGGTCACCATGAAAATAACCAAAAGCACCAGCATAACATCAATATAGGGGACTACATTGATTTCTCCCATGAGTTTCTTTCGGGGGCGTTTGCTGTAGCTATAGCGCATAATCAAAGAACCTCAATTAAGAAAAAGTCTCACAGACTTTTGTCAGCACGTCGGTTGCCCAATGTTTGTCGATTCACGATAGCCAGAAATTCTTCCATAAAAACCTCATAGCGACTACCGAGGTGTTCTGCTGAATTAGAAAACCGGTTATAGGCTATCACAGCTGGAATCGCGGCGAATAAGCCCATTGCCGTTGCTACCAGGGCTTCAGCGATACCGGGGGCAACCGTAGCAATACTGGCCTGCTTCATCACCCCCAGAGAACGAAAAGAGTTCATAATGCCCCACACCGTGCCGAACAGACCCACATAAGGACTGGTGGAACCCACCGTGGCTAAAAATGACAAATGGATTTCCAGAAGATCAATCTCCCGACTCAGTGCGACACGCATCACTCTGTGCACTCCGTCGACCAGCTCAGTCCGATCCAGCCCCTCCTGTGTGGACAAGCGACCGTATTCACTATAACCCGCTACAAAGATATTGCAGATTCCGTGGGCGTTGCTACGGCTGCTGGACCATTGTTGAAACAGGCGTTCCAGATCACCTCCGGACCAAAATGCATCTTCAAAGGTATCTGCGGTTCGGGTCAACGAGCGCATGGCAAACCATTTGCGAAAAATCATGGTCCATGAAATTAATGATGCCAGCAGCAGCATTAACATCACAAACTTAACCAACAGACTGGCGTCGCTGACCATCTGCAGGATAGAAATCCCATCTTGAGAAGTGGTTATATTCATGATTTTTTCCATTGTTTCAGTCAAGCCATTCCTTTAATCGGGTATAAAGCAAGGTGGGCATTCTTTTCGCAGACAAGCTCACGGCATCCAGGCAGGCCAGTTTGATCTGGCCACTACATAACAGTGTCTGCTCCCGGATAATATTCTGCTGCAACACAATACTGGCATGGCCCAAACGCTCGATAGTAGCGGATACTGATAAATAATCATTCAGTCGGGCCGGTTGAACATAATCAATTTGCACCGACCGTACGGCCAGTAGCAGCTGCTCCCGGGCAACAAGATCACTAATTTCAAAACCTGCCTGCCGCAACCACTCGGTGCGGGCACGCTCCATAAACCGAAGATAATTGGCGTAATAGACAATACCCGCTGCATCGGTGTCTTCATAATAGATCCGAACCGCAAATGAAAACACGTCATCGACCATCACCCCGTTCTCCCGGACGAGCGGATAGCAGCACCATATGTTGGTGACTGAGGCAGCATTGGACCAGAGAATTGTTGAATTAAAGTGGTAATCAAGGGTCGATTTTCAGGTTTCAGTCAGATCCTGTTGTTGTGCCGGAGGAAAGTCCACAGCTGGACTCTCTATTCTCCCGGGTGGCTGTAGATGGAAGTACAACCAGGCGGAGCGGGTCGCCATACGCCCCCGCGGTGTTCGCATCAGCAAGCCCTGCTGAATGAGATAAGGCTCGATGACATCCTCCAGAGTGCCGCGCTCTTCCCCCAATGCGGCGGCGATATTGTCCAGACCCACCGGTCCACCGTCAAACTTCTCCAATACCGCACGCAATAATTTGCGATCCAGAATATCCAGTCCACCAGCATCCACATCCAGCATCGACAGTGCCTGCCCGGCAATATCGCCAGTGAGTCTGCCATCTCCCTTGACCTGGGCAAAATCCCGAACCCGACGCAACAAGCGATTGGCAATTCGGGGTGTCCCGCGGGAGCGGTGTGCGATACAAGAGATACCTTCCCGCTCCGCCGGCATACCCAGAAGAGCCGCAGAGCGAGCAACAATAAACTCCAGTTCTTCGGGCTGATAAAACTCCAGCCGCTGCACAATACCAAAGCGATCACGCAACGGCGAAGTCAACAACCCAGCTCGGGTGGTTGCACCCACCAGGGTGAAGGGTGGTAACTCGAGCTTGATCGAACGTGCAGCCGGGCCCTCCCCGATCATGATATCCAGGTGATAATCCTCCATCGCAGGATACAAGATCTCCTCGACAGCAGGATTTAATCGATGTATCTCATCGACAAACAGCACATCATGCGGCTCCAGATTAGTCAGCATAGCCGCCAGATCACCTGCTCTCTCCAGTACCGGGCCCGAGGTCTGACGTAACTTGGCACCGAGTTCTTCAGCAACAATGTGAGCCAGCGTGGTTTTACCCAAGCCGGGGGGGCCAAACAGCAGCAGATGATCGAGTGCTTCACTGCGGCTCCGTGTGGCTTTGATAAAGATCTCCAGCTGCCTGCGCAGCTTTTTCTGACCTACAAAATCACACAATCGAGTGGGTCGCAAACTACGATCAACGACCTTTTCCGGAGTGGATTCATTCCCGCTAACGGGGGAAACAATACGTTCAGTACTATCCATTCGCCTGTCTTATTTCCTGTACTGAATCATGCCTTAGCCTGCCGCATGCCCTGTAATGCACCACGCAGGAGCTCAGCATCCGTGAGGTTTTTCCCCGGTACGGCACGAACGGCCTGTTCTGCCTCAGAGCTTGAATAGCCCAAAGACTGTAGTGCCTGAACGGCCTCTGTCCTGGCGGGCATTACCGACACCCTATCGCCCTCCTGTTGCTCGCCAAAACCGACCAACTTGCCTTTAAGATCGACAATCAAGCGCTGTGCGGTCTTCTTTCCCAACCCGGGGACCCGAGTCAACTGGGCCACGTTCTCGTTATCAAGGCAGACCAACAGATCAGTCGCCGTCATGGTTGAGAGAATGGCCAGTGCAACCTTGGGGCCGACACCATTGACCTTGAGCAGACGACGAAAGACATCCCGCTCGGCAACACCCGTAAATGCGTACAGTAACTGGGCATCCTGTCGCATAACGAAATGGGTATATAGAATAATCTCTCCTGCCTCATCGGGAAGTGCGGCAAAACAGCTCGTCGGTGCTTCCATTTCATAACCCACACCAGCCACATCCAACACCAGCCACGGTGGTTGCCTGGACACTACCGAACCACGTAACTGACCGATCATGCCCTGGCAGCTCCCAGTTTTTGCAAATGCCGCTGACCCTGCAGGTGATGGAGATGGCAGATGGCACAGGCCAGGGCATCCGAAGAATCCATACCTAAAACACCATGATAATCAAGGATTACTTTCACCATGTGCTGTACCTGCTCCTTGTCTGCGTGGCCTCTACCCACCAAGGCTTTTTTTATCTCTGTTGCGGCATATTCAACAATATCAAGATCGTGGCGTACTCCGGCACAAATCGCCGCACCCCGAGCATGCCCCAGGGTCAACGCGGATTGTGGATTTTTGGCCATAAACACCTTTTCGATCGCCATAGTAGTGGGTGCATTGTAGCGGATGACCGTTTCCAGTTCATTCATGATCTTGCCCAAACGCCGTGGTAATGGCTCATTACTGTTGCGAATACAACCAACATCCAGGACCCGCAGGCAACCTGAAACCTCCTCAACCACGCCGTAGCCACAGGCCCGAGAGCCCGGATCAATCCCCAATACTATCACCCGGTAGTCTCCTCATCGGTAGCTATTCAGCGTGTTTATAGTTGCCTTCATCGTGACAATTGAATCAAGGTTCATGCTTCTTCCATATCACCAGGCCATATCATCAGGCCATATCATCAGGAAAGGCAGCATTGGTATAAACATTCTGCACATCATCCAGATCATCGAGTGCATCGAGAAATCGCAACACCTTCTCGGCATCTTCGGTATCAAGCTCCACATCCACAGAGGCTCGCTGTTCGATTTCAGCACTTTCCGACTGTAATCCTGCCTTCTTTAATGCGGTCAGAATGATGTGAAAATCGTCCGCTGAGGTCACCACCTCGACCGAGCCGTCATCCTCGGCCTGGACATCATCAGCACCGGCCTCAATGGCGACATCCATCACCAGATCTTCATCGACACCCGCTGCAAAACAGATACTCCCCAAGCGGGTAAACAGATAGGCGACGGAACCATCAGTTCCCAGATTACCTCCATACTTGCTGAAGGCGTGACGCACTTCACTGACGGTACGGTTCCGGTTGTCGGTGGTGCATTCCACCAGTACAGCCACACCACTACTGGCATAACCTTCGTAGCGTAACTCTTCGTAATTCACCCCATCCAGACCACCGGCACCCCGGCTGATCGCTCGATTGACGGTGTCACGGGTCATATTCGATGACAAGGCCTTGTCAACCGCCGACCGTAGCCGTGGATTTGCGTCCGGGTCACCACCACCCATACGCGCTGCGACCGTGATCTCCTTAATCAGCTTGGTAAACAATTTGCCACGCTTGGCATCCTGTGCGGCTTTGCGAAACTTGATATTTGCCCATTTACTGTGGCCTGCCATTTTCTGCTCCCTGAAAGGCTATAATCATCGTCGGTCGGCGCCTGTGGTCACAGCCAGTGGTGCTCTAACGCACCCGAAGGCTGCAGAGTCCTTTAACAGACTGCACTTCGGGCCGTTATCGCTTCTGGCGTTGTCACTTCTGGCGTTTCTGGCCCGCACTGGGATTCTACCATTGCCCGGTAGTCTCTACACCGCCTTCTTGTCAGCCAAGGGGCGATCCGAGAACAGGAGGCTATGACAACAAGATATTCTGTAACGATTCAGCGTGTTTAGATTTTGGTTCAGTACAAGGAGGCTGTCCGAGAATAGAGAACCTACTGCGGATAAGCAGAATTTGGTCCAATTTCTCCCTGATTCTCGTTAAATACAACCAGTATTCGCCTCAAATCATGGCAAAATCGACCTCAAATCTGCTTTCCCTCGCTACGGCTCCTATTCTCGGACAGCCTCCTAGCCGTCGCCGGTATGGGATTTTTGTGGGTTGGTATTGGGAATCGGCAGGTA
>DRJH01000379.1 GCA_011052285.1 Gammaproteobacteria bacterium | reverse complement strand
GCGATGGGGTTCGCAATCCCCTGCCCTGCAATGTCTGGCGCGGACCCATGCACCGGTTCGAACATGGATGGCCAGGTTCGTTCAGGATTGATGTTACCCGAAGGGGCAATCCCGATCGAACCGGCGGTGGCCGGGCCCAGGTCAGACAGGATATCCCCGAACAGGTTCGACCCGACAACAACATCGAACCAGTTCGGATGCAAAACAAAATGTGCCGTCAATATATCAATGTGAAACTGGTTTGTTTTCAATCGGGAAAATTTTTCTTCATTGCATCGAAACGTTCATCCCAATACGGCATGGTATGGATGATGCCATTTGATTTGGTTGCCGAGGTGAGGCGCTTGTGCGGCCGCTGCCACAAGCCGGGCTGTGGGCACAGGCCAGCTATCCGGTATCTGTCTGCGTACTGCTGAGCAGCCGCATCGGCGGCTGTGCGGCGACATCCCTGATCTGCCAATATCCCAGCAGCCCGTTAAGTAGGATACCAATTGCCGGAAGCGCAAACCAAAGCACAGTATTCACTATGGATTCACCTCCAAGCCAGTGGCTGACCAACAGCTGGGTGAGCAACACCGAAGCTGGCGCCGCCAACAGACCGGCTGCGAATCCAATGAGGCCAAATTCAATGATCTGTGCCCGAACAATGAGTGTTCGCTGGCCACCCAATGCTCGAACCAACACCGCTTCAAGTATTCGTTCGGGCCTGGAGGCGTTAATCAGTACCGAGATGACCAGCAGCCCGGCAATCAACAACAGGTAGAGCAGCAGTTCAACCATTGCGGAGACACTGGCGAGCATTGTACGCACCTGGGCAATGATTGCAGATACAGATATTACTGAGATCGAGGGGTAACGACGAACAATCTCGTTGAGCTCAGCCTGTTTTTGTGGAGTCAGATAGAGGCCCGCCATCCAGCGCTGCGGATAGCCATTTAACCCACCCCTGGGAAAGATGAAATAAAAATTTGGGCGCAGATTTTGCCATTGCACCTTGCGGATGCTCTGTACGGTCGCCGTCAGGGTCTGATCTGCAATCGAAAACGTTACCCGGTCACCCAGTTTAATGCCCAGTTCTCCGGCGAGGTGAGCAGCGATAGAGACCCGATCCAGTGCTTGATCATCGGCTTTTGTCCACCAGCTGCCGGCAGTAATTCGGTTGTCGGTTGGCAACCTGATTGACCAGGTCAGGTTGAGGGCACGATTCAGCGCCTCCCGGGATTGTTTGATGCTTTTCCTGACGGCCTGTCCATTAATCTGTGTCAGGCGCCCTCGTACCACCGGATAGATACTATCATTGACGGATGTACCCCCCAGCTGCTGAACGATTGCTGGTTTATCTGCGGCATCGATATTTACCAGAAAACTGTTGGGCGCGTCAGCCGGCAGTTGTGTCATCCAGCGGTCAATCAGACCTGATTCCAGTGACCAGGCCGTAGCCAGCAAAGTCAGTGCTGTGGTCAAAAACAGAATGTGAAAAGCATTTTGCCAGCCTCGCCGACGCAGTGCAATAAGACCCATCCTCAACGGCGACGGAGCGCCGGTTCCAGTCATTCTGATGAACTGTAACAGCAGTCGAATCAGGGTAGAGCCAACCAGAATTAAGACAATCAGTATGAGTGACAATATCAGCGTCAATGTGGTGTCGCGGTTAAAGCCCAGACTGAAGAGGATAAGCATCCCGCCACCCACCAACAAGGGGGTCAGATGGTGACCGGAGTGTTGCTTTCCCGCTTGAAATAATGCGGTGGGCGATAATCGGCGCAGGCGCCACAGTTGTGGTAACACAACGCTGTAAGCCATCAACCAAGCAACGCCTGCACCCAGTAACGGACCACGCCAGTGCAGCATCTGCATCAGGTCGCTGCGGCTGATGTCCAATAACGTGGTGGTCCAGCGGATACCCAACAACCATGCACCGTATCCCAATACCCCACCGAGCATTGCAGCAGCTGCTGCCAGCAATGAAATCTTGATTAATTCAGTGCTTATAATTTCCGACCCTCGCATGCCCAAGGTCTTTTTCAAGGCAACCACTATGACCTGTTTTTCCGTGTACTGACGTGCCGCAAGACTCACTGCCAGAGCTGCCAAAATCAACACCAGCGTTCCAGTCAGGCGCAGATAACTTTCTGCCTTGACAATAGTGCGAGTAATACCACGTTGCCCGACCTTGGCAGTCAACCACTTTTGCTCAGGATTAAGCCGTGGTTTAAGCCATTGTTCCAGTTGCGTCAACATGGCTATCGACTGTGTGACTTTTTGCCGCGCAAACAGTGCCCGCCATTTGATCAGGCTGCCCGGCCCACTGACATTGGCCGATTCAAGGTCCTGCAGGTTCATCATCAAACGTGGGGCAAAGGCAGACAGTCCCAATGAGGCATCGGGTTCTAAGCGCAGAACCTGGCTGGCCCGCAGCGTGCGGTCACCCAGTTCCACACGATCACCCGCTGTTACTGATAACAGCGACTGCAGACGTGGGCTCAGCCAAACTTCACCAGGCGCCGGCCCGGAAGTAACGCTTCGCAATAACCCAGAGGGGGAATTACTGATTTTCAGGCTGCCGAGCAGAGGGTAATTTTGATCAACTGCTTTGACACTGACCAGCTGCATCCGGTTGCCGGCAAATAACATGGTGGTAAATTCGGCAGTGACGGAAGTTCGTAATCCGGCACGCTGAGCCCTGGCAAGCCACGCAGGGTTAATCGGGGTCGGGCTGACCAGTTGCCGTTCAGAGGCGATGAAGCGACCAGAGGCCTGCTCAAGCGCCTGTTGCAGGGTATCGGTCAGCATCAGTATCAAGGTCACTATGGTCACTGCGACGACCATGGCGAGACCTACCGTTTTCAGCTCACGCTGTCGCAGATCACGGCGCAACTCGTGAACGGCCAGTCGGCCTAATGGACTCATAACTCGGTATCTATCGGCTGCAGGGTACCGTTCACCAGTTGCCGGTGAATCTGACAGCGGCTGGCCAACTCCGAATCGTGTGTGACCAGAACCAGCGTAGTACCTGAACGGGTATTCAGGCGAAACAACAAGTCAATGATCTGCTGCCCGGTTTGTTGATCGAGATTTCCGGTCGGCTCGTCGGCAAACAGGATGGTCGGCTGACAGGCGAAGGCTCTGGCAATGGCCACCCGTTGCTGTTCACCACCAGATAGCTGCCGGGGAAAGTGTTTCATTCGTGCTCCAAGTCCGACTTCATCGAGTAACACCTTGGCCCTCTCAAGTGGCTTGGTAGCACCTTTCAATTCCAGTGGCATCAGCACATTTTCCAGTGCAGTCAGAGCTGGCAATAACTGGAACGATTGAAAGACAAAACCAACTTCCCGGGCGCGCACAGCGGCACGCTGGTCTTCATCCATCAGCGAAAGATTGTTACCACGCAACCGGACCTCACCACTGCTAGCCTGGTCCAGGCCCGCTAAAATACCCAGCAGGGTGGTCTTGCCGGAACCGGACCGGCCCATAATGGCAATGCTCTCGCCCGCAACCAGTTCAAAACTGATCTCTTTGAGAATGATCAGCGTGGTGTCCTCCGTGGTAATCTGTTTGGCCACGTTCACCACACTGAGCAGGTTGACCGTTTGCTGATTCGGTTGTGTATGATGGGTCACCGGAGCGATTTCCTCAGTGAATTAAGTGTATTCAGTATCTTGGATGGTCACTATTTGAACGGCTTGTTTTATTGAATTTCAGTCTAACACCTTAAAGCATAGATTTTGCTTGAGGGTCGGGCAGAAAAATATGAACATAGAGCACATCATCGTTTGTGTTTCCTGATTGGTGCCAAGAGGTAGTCATAGGACAATAAATGATATAGGGTCGTTCCACCTGGGAGGCAAGAAACCCACATAATGTGACACTGATATTCTATGGAGCCACCATGATCTTCCGACAATTAATCGACAGCGAAACCTGGACGTACACCTACCTCATCGCCGATGCATTGAGCAAAGAAGCCGTATTGATTGATACGGTATTTGAGAAGCACCTGCGTGATCTCGCGCTGCTTCGAGAACTGGGACTAAAACTCCGATACACCATCGACACACATGTGCACGCTGACCACGTTACCGGCGCCTGGTTATTGCAACAGAAAACCGGCAGTCAGATTGCCGTATCGAGGGCGGCGGGTGCTAAGGGTGCAGACCTCTACCTAGAGCACCGTGACATACTAGAGATAGGCTCTATAAGGCTTGAAGCTCGAGCTACACCGGGCCATACAGATGGCTGTATGACTCTGGTGATGTTAGATCCCCTGATGGCATTCACCGGCGATGCCTTGCTGATTCGGGGCACAGGACGCACCGACTTTCAAAAGGGTGATGCACAGAAACTCTTTCAGTCTGTTCGAAAACAAATACTCACTCTGCCCGGTGAATGCACGCTCTACCCGGGTCACGACTACAATGGCCGCACCTCAACAACCGTACAGGAAGAACGCGCCCACAATCCACGTCTCGGAGACGGCATCCGCCAGGAAGACTTTGTCGGCTACATGGAAAACCTGGGGTTACCCCACCCCAGGAAGATGAAAGAGGCGGTTCCCGCCAACCTGAATTGTGGTCGCCCAG
>DRJH01000378.1 GCA_011052285.1 Gammaproteobacteria bacterium | reverse complement strand
GTGCCTGGCCAATGGCCTTTGCCAGATCGATCACCGGCAGGGTGGTGCCTCGTAGGTTGGTGACGCCGCAGATGATCGGGTTGGTATTGGGTAATTGGGCCAGGTTCGGCACCGGAATGATTTCCTTGATCTTGAGGACATTGATGCCAAAGGGTAATGGGCTATTAAGATAGAACTGAAGGATTTCAATCTGATCAGCGTGTTTTTCAGACGTGAAGGACTGGTGTGGATTGGCCATAGTGCAGATACTCATCAGATGCTTTAAGTAGTTATCGGTTGGCCTGCTGGAAACTTGATGCTGGCATAAAATGTGATGCTATTCCCAGGGTACTTATCCCCCTCAGAAGGGTTCTCAAAAAGATCCGGTTTATCTGGATTAACCTTCTATGTATGTGGATATTGTCGAGCCTGAAACAAGCTATGAATTGACAGCCTGTCAGGGCAAGCTATGATTTAATATTACCCGCTAACTTAGTGATTAGTGGGTAACTGGGAATTGGATCCAGGATGCCAGCAAGGCTTGAGACAGCCAGATCCATACAGGAGGTCGTATGCAGAAAATAGTGGACATGTCAGGAAAACCGCTCAAGGTTAGCCTGAGTCGCGCCGCTGAGCGCGCATTAGATAGCCACGAAGGCACCTTGTATGCAGAAATGGAACTGTATTTCAGTTGTCTGGTACGTTTAAAAGTCTACTTTCGCGATCATCCTGTCGGCGACTGTTTTCAGGTCACGAATAAGCTTGCGGTAAGTTTTAAGTCCGTTATGACCTCCTCTTGTAATATTGAGGAGGCCGGGAAAAAGCCGCCCGTTGTTGAATTCCCCGTCGCCCGGCCGGACGCTTTTTCACCCAGGTGCTTGACCATTGATTACCGTGCTGGAGAATGGGTTGGCGAATTCAGCTTTCTGCACAGGCAGGCCGTGTCCTGAGTTCCGCCTGATGCGGGATATAAAAAAAGGGGAACCCCGTAAGGGTGCCCCTTTTTTGTGGTTTTGTTTTCCTGTCTAAAATTGCGGTGATTTCAGTAACTTTACCAGCGCCTTTTTTTGTGCCGTGGTAATGGCGGTAGTGCCATCGGTAGTGCCACTGATCTTGCTTGCGATGGTGGTCATGGCATCCGAGAAAGCTTTTTCAAGCGTGTTCTGGGCGCCCATGCTCTGACCGGCAGAAATCTGTGCGGCAAAGCGTGCCGATTCCCGGATGATGATGTCTTCCTGGATGCTGAACAGCTCAGAATAGGGTGAGGGGATATTCTGCCCACCAGTACCAGTACCGAAGGTTGTGCGTCCGGGAGTCCATGTGCCGGTTCCGCCACCACTGGCTTGACAACTGCTTTTATCAGTATAGCCACTATTGGAGCAGGATCCCATCCAGGTCATGCTGGAAGGAATATTGACGGTATCCCGCGTATAGGACAAACTGCCCCCGGCTGTTTTGATGCCGGACAACCAGTCAGTCGGGATCACCATCATGATCGGCCAGTTTGCTGATGTGCCTCCGTTTTGGATGTACTTGAAGCGACTGGCAGGAACACAGCCAGCACCGCCGCTTATCGCGGTACATATCTTGGTGATCATGGTAGCGATACGGGCATCGCTGGCCGCCGTTGCCGTGATGAAGGCCGCAAAGGCGGTGCTCATGGCGGTATTCATCGTGGTTTGTGCGGCACTGACACCACTCTGGGTTTCGGAGCCGGTAAATACTTTATTAAATTGCTCAAAAGCGGTTGACATGCTGGTGGACAGTGTATTCGCTGCTGTTGTATACATGGTCACGTCTGCCCCCGTGGCACCTAATGTCGCTAATGCCTGGGTATATTTGTCGATAGCGCGATCAGCTTTGAGTTTATCGATGCCACTACCGACGGAGGCTTGTATGGACTGGAAGGTTGCTGCAGAAATAGTACCAGCGGCCTTGGCTGTAGTCATTGAAGGAATGACAATGGAACCCATGGCATCAAAGGCTTCCATGACTCGATCCGGACTGAAGCCCGCCGCTGTCGCTGCCTGGACAAGATAGCCTAACAGTTCGGCGGCTGCTTTACCGCGTTGGGCGGCCGCAAGGTCAGGATTGTTAATACTGGAAACGTCAACGGAATCTTTTATCAGTTTGCTGTAGCCGGTAGTCGGATCAGCCAGCAGGGAAACGATCTTGTGCCGGTACGTCAGCAACTGGGCCGCCGTGACCCCCTTGCTTTTCATATCAGCTACAAAACCGCCGGGGCCAACAATACCTTTGTAAACAAAATTTGCCATGGCAGCCAATTCATTTGCCTGGATACCAGTAGAACGGACAACAGTGAAATTAAATACGGCCAGAATAGGATCGTCAGAGCTTGCTGAAGCAAAAGCCATGATCAGGGCGTCGGCCTGTTGGTTGGTAACGCCGGACACTCCCATGGGAAGTGCCGTACCCGGATCGGGACAGGGAATCACGCTTTTGCGCACAACGGCGGCGCTGCTGTTGGTCAGTGTTATCACCATAAAATTACAACTGGTGTTATCGGGAACGCCGCTACTGAAGGTAAAAGCCAGTTTTCCACTATTGTCGGCAGTAGCCGTTGTTGAAATGCCGAGCGAGGTGGCACCGCTCGTCAGGCTGCCATCGCTGTTAATTTTTTCAATGCTAATGGTATATTGTTCACCGACGACCAGAGACCAGGCAGGATTAGCGATACCCAGAAGCAAGAGCAGGGAACAAAGAGAATAAATATATCGAGTGACATGCTTTTTCATAAGGTGACTCCTTATTTGAGAATCTCTACTGGGCACTGCCGGTTACGCCAGTTACAGATGAGCTAGTGCCACTGCCGCTACTACCGCTACAGGCAACGGAACCCAGGGCAAAGGCGAGAAGTAAGGCGGAGAATATCATTCGGGTCAGCCCGGAGAATCTGGAACGTGTTTCTTTCTTGATCATGATGATGTCCTTAATTTTAAACGGTGATAGGGCAGGGTCGTTCGGGATATCGGCGGGGAGTTAAAATACTTTAATTCTGAGGTGTATTTTAAGGGTATAGATATTTTATTATAAATATCAGTAAGATACATTGGCCAGGCAGTCTGAATCGGTAGCTCGAAGATCGGTTTTACTAATAGGGGGTACGATTAACCGCGTATATGATCGGCTTTTTCGTCAGGCACTGCGTTTAATGCCGGACAGGACTGCCGTCAGGGCGCGATCGAGAATGGGAATGTCATCAATGACTTTTGCCCGGCCACAGCGTAAATCGGCGGCCAGCCCGAACAGGGTTTTATCGGCGACGACGTCGAACTTCCAGTTGAGAAACGTGTACTCACCGAGAAGATCGCTCTTCCAGGCCAGTTTGGCGCGCTGGGCATTGCCGTTCTCATCAAAAAATTCAACCCACTTGCCGGCATCCATGTGGCGGGCAATGTCCAGGTATTCATCTTCAGGATAATCGTCGGCAGACTCGGGTTCTTCCCAACTGCTGAGCACGATATCTTCCATGATTTCCCGATCTTCAGTTTCGTTATCGC
>DRJH01000377.1 GCA_011052285.1 Gammaproteobacteria bacterium | reverse complement strand
TCATAGCAGGATAATTCGTAGTCGCATGCAGTTGCATCCGGTAGTTCTGTCAGCAGATCTTGCAGAGCCAGGCGAACAGGATCCATTGTGTTTGCAGCGTCCGGCTGCAATTGCAACAACAGGCGCAAGTCATTTTCAGTGTCGATACGATGCTCCTGATTGGCCTTGCGATTGAGGTGAATGGCCAGGCTTGGCACACAGGCTACCGGTTTTTTGAAATCGACCAGTTGACTGTGAATCTTTCCAGAAGTACTCCAGCTGACCCTCCCGGCAATCGATAAATCCCGATCGAACCAGGGATTGAGTAGTGCTCCGCCATAGACTTCAACTGCAGCCAGGATGCAGCTTTCCGTTTGCCGAATGGCCTGCGGCTTAAGCCGCAGGCAGGGGCTGTCCGTATGCGTGCCAAGTAAGCGCAGACCAGATTCCACCTGCCCATCAGGATGTATAAAGGCGATGATTGAGGAATCGTTGCGGATGACATAGTAGTGTCCCCGGGTTTGCAGTTGCCAATGATCCCGTTCATCCAATGCTTTATAGCCAGCTTCACGAAGTATTATTGCCATATTGGCAACCGCATGAAATGGTGTGGGCGAGGTATTCAGAAAGGTCAGTAAGCGGCTTATATAGAGTTTATTCTGCATGATTCGATGTTATTTATTTGTAGCTCCCAAGAATATAAATCACGGGGTTACAAACACGGTTGGGACCCACAGGATAACAGGATTTGCGGGCATGGTCAGTACCCCCGTTGCCGTTGATTTATCAGTGGGAGGTGCTGATAAAAAAATGCCCCGAATGAGTCGGGGCAAGATGTTCTGAGCATGTGATGTACGCAATCAGATAAAAAGACTCACATCCGCTTCTCCGGCATATTCAAAGAAGGTCGCGGCACCGCCGAGTTCAATTTCATTAATGAAATCTTCTTTTTTCATATCAAAGAGGTCAATAGTCATCTGGCATCCGATCAATCTGACTTCAGCCTCAATACACAATGCACGAAGTTCCTCAATGCTGGCCACCCCTTTATCCTTCATTTTCTTGCGCATCATGCTGGTCATGATGCTCTGCATGCCAGGGATGGCGGTTCCGATTACCGGAAACCACTTGTCCATGCCCATCGGCATGGGCATGCCGGGATTACCCAGTGGACTGACCTGAAGATTCAGATTTTTCTTCAATAGCTGCAGCCCGTAAAAGGTAAAGAATATGGTAGTTTCATAGCCCAGAGCAGCGGCAGTGCTGGCTAAAATAAAGGGTGGATAGGCCCAATCTAGGGTGCCTTTGGTGGAAATTATGGCAAGTTTTTTTTCAGACATGAGGGACTCCTGGCTTCAAGGTCAATACTAAATTTCTGGTAACTATTCAGCGCATTCATCTTTTGTTCTATTACGGCGTTATTTTCGCACTCGAATGGTCACATATGACTTATATGCTCACATTCTCCGTGCGAAAATGCCTTGTGCCGAACCAAAATCTAAACACGCTGAATAGTTACAATTTCTGTACATACCAGTAATATCAGGATTTTTTCAGAAAAAAATGAAATTCGTCGGCAACAGTTGCGGAACTGAGTAATTCGTTGCCGGTTTGCTTGGCGAATGCCTCGAAGTCCTTCACCGACCCTGGATCAGTAGATAAAATCTTCAGGATCTTGCCGCTATCGATGGAATTCAAGGCCTTTTTCGCACGCAGGATCGGTAGTGGACAATTTAGCCCCCGTGCATCCAGTTCTTGATCAAAATCAGCCATTTAAAACCTCCTGTTGGTGTATGGATATCAATTTTCTATGCCGCCATAAGATCATCTCATGTGGTGAACTCGCTGGCCACTTTCTGTACTCGCACCTTAATTAGAACATAAAAATACATTAATGTACAAATTTACTATTCTCACAGGTGCGCAAGATTCAGGGAGTATGGCACTGCATCTGAGGCTCACCATGGTTTTTCACGGTTCCTATTCTCGGACAGACTCGTAGCGAGCTTCCAGACTGCGAAAGATCTCTCCATACAAATAATAGAACATCCGTGCACAGTGGATGATCTGGGCTTGGTCGTCCGGGTCGATGACTTGATCCATTAATTCGGCAAAGAATTTAACATGTTGCTGATCCAAAGCACCGTGTGAGCGCAGATAACTGAAGGCACTTTCGGGTAAGCTAAGGCTCTGTTTAAGGCTTGAGGCAACGTTATCGGCGGTAGAAATGCTGGTGCCTTCAAGGACGTGAACCATACCAAAAAAACCGATGGGATTGCCCCGCTGAATTCGATCATACGCGTAGGCAATCATGAGTTCGGTAGCCCGTGCTGGTTGACTGGTGCGTATCGTCTCTTTGTCGTAACCGCAGACGGCGATATCATTGAGAATCCATTCCTGGTGGCCAATTTCCTCCTCAATGTATTCTGCGACTGCAGTTCTGAGCCATTCCTGTTTCTCCGGTAGCCGTGATCCGGTTGCCATCAGCAAGGGCACTGTGTGTTTCACATGGTGATAAGCCTGGCTTAGAAAGGCGATGTAGTCATCGAGTGTGGCCGCGCCACTCAAGGTCTTGCTGAAGATCGGTGCGGTAAAAAGTTGTTCTCGTTCAGTCCGCGTAGTGGACTGTAGTGTGTCAAAAAATCCCATCATTGACTCCTTGCGTATGTGGCTTTGTTTGGAACCTAAGTGATTTCGCAGGAAGTTGTCCGAGAATAGAGAAGCTACTGCGGATAAGCTGGCAGTGGTCCGATTTTCAGACAGCCTTCCGGGTATAGTATTGTTCGATTGTCGCGGCAAAGTTACGCTGAATTGCAGCCCTTTTCGGTCTCCCATTGCTAGTAAGCAGTCCTTGTTCATGGTGCAGCGGCTCATCCAATCGGTGCCAATTCTTGATCTGTGCGTAATCAGGTAGTGCAGTATTGACCTGTTTGATCCAATGACTGATTTGTTGGTCGGTGGTGGTGCTCTCACGTGGCCAGAGTAGGGCGACGCAATAGGGCCGGGCATCGCCGAGTACCACACATTGCTCCAACAGGGGACTGGCCAGTACTTCGCTTTCCACCCACTCCGGGCTGATATTGCGGCCATAACTGGAAACAATCAGATTTTTTTTGCGGCCACTGATGTGCAGAAAACCCTGATCATCAAAATAACCCAGGTCACCACTGGCAACCTGAGTTGGATGCCAGCTATCGGGGTCATTTAGATAGCCCGAGAAAGTGGCGCCTTTAATGATGATTTCGCCATCGACAATCGTCACCTCACGGCCAGCCAGCGGTTTACCGATAC
>DRJH01000376.1 GCA_011052285.1 Gammaproteobacteria bacterium | reverse complement strand
GCGAACAGGATGTCGGAGAAGAAGGTGTAAAGAGGACGCAACCGGTGGCCATCAATATGCAGGTGTTATTCGGCAATGCCCCAAAAATGCAGCGTACCACACAGCGCATCATGCCCTTGAATACAGCACTGAAAATCAGTGATATTGAGATCAACGAAGCACTTTTTCGGGTCTTGCATCATCCGACAGTGGCGGATAAATCATTTTTAATCACCATCGGCGATCGTAGCATCACCGCTCTGGTGCATCGGGATCAGATGGTTGGCCCCTGGCAGGTCCCGGTTGCTGATGCGGGTGTCCTGCTTCGGGATTATCAGGGCTATGCTGGTGAGGCGATTGCTATAGGTGAACGTCCACCTCTGGCCCTGATTAACCCCCAGGCGAGTGCCAGGATGGCGGTTGCTGAGGCCTTAACTAATTTGCTGGGTGTTCCCCTGTCTGCCCGTCAGGATATACGTCTGTCTGCTAACTGGATGGCAGCTGTCAACAGCCCGGGCGAGGATGCTGCATTGTTTGATGCTGTTCACGCCGTCGCTACGCAGCTGTGTATCAAGCTGGGGATCTCGATTCCGGTGGGGAAAGATTCATTATCCATGAGTGTGGCCTGGAAAGATGAGCAAGGCCAGAAGTGTGAAGTCGTATCGCCATTGTCACTGGTGATCACGGCTTTTGCTCCGGTGCGTGATGTGCGATGCTGCGTGACCCCGCAATTGATGGAGGTGGATACGGGGACCAGTCTTTATCTGCTCGATTTGGGTGCTGGTCAGCAGCGGCTCGGAGCTAGTATTCTGGCACAAGTGTATCAACAACTTGGTGATTGTAGTCCGGATGTTGAAGATGTTGATCTGCTTCGGTCTGGTTTTGATTTTATCCAGGAATGCCTGGTACAACAATGGCTTTTGGCCTGTCATGACCGTGCGGATGGAGGCTTGATCACGACCTTATGTGAAATGACATTTGCCGGACACTGTGGTCTGGATGTCGATCTTTCTACCCTCGGCAAGGATCCTCTGCCGGTACTGTTTAATGAAGAGCTCGGTGTGGTTCTGCAGGTTCGCCAGCGTGATCGTGATGCATTTTTGCGTGCTGCTGCCCATGGAGGGCTGAAAACCAATTTGCACTGGCTGGGTACTGCGACGATAGCTTCCACTATCCGGGTTCGGCATCGGGGCAGTACGATTCTACAAGTACCTCGGGTTATGCTGCAAAGAGCCTGGTCGGAAACCAGCTGGCGGATGCAACAGCTGCGTGATCATCCGGATTGTGCATTGCAGGACTATAACCGTGTGCTGGATACCGAAGATCCTGGCTTGCATGCCCATCTCACATTTGATCCCGGCACAGTGATCGCCTGCCCTGTGATTAATCGTGGTGTAGCGCCGAAGGTGGCCATTCTCAGAGAGCAAGGGATCAATGGACATCTGGAAATGGCTCGGGCATTTCATGAGGCGGGATTTGTCACAGAAGATGTCACCATGACCGATTTGGTGACGGGGCGTAGAAATCTGAACCTGTATCAAGGTCTGGCTGCCTGTGGTGGTTTTTCCTATGGAGATGTTCTGGGGGCCGGGCTGGGGTCAGCCAACTCCGTATTGTTTAATGATCTATTACGTCAACAATTCGCACTTTTTTTTGAAGATACGAGTCATTTTGCCTTGGGCGTTTGTAACGGATGCCAGATGCTCAGTGGCTTGCGTGAATTGATTCCCGGTACTGCATACTGGCCGGACTTTGTTCGCAACCGCTCCGAACAGTTTGAAGCACGTACGGTGATGGTGGAGATACCGGCCAGTACGTCACTATTTTTCAAGGGCATGTACGGCTCAAGATTGCCGGTAGCGGTGGCGCATGGAGAAGGGCGGGTGCGTTTTCGTGAATATGCCCCGGAGTGCCTTACGTCACATCAGCAGATTGCCTTACAGTACGTCGACCACTACGCACAGGTTACCGAAGCCTATCCGTTCAATCCCAACGGTTCGCAGCGAGGCATCACCGGTCTTTGCAATGAGGATGGTAGAATTTTGATTATGATGCCACATCCTGAGCGGGTGATTCGCTCGGTCAGTATGAGTTGGAAACCGTCGACATTTTCCGAATTCAGCCCCTGGTTACAGCTTTTTCATAATGCCAGGTTGTGGCTGGTTTGACGGCAGGCTTGCGACACGATGTTTGCTCTAACATGGGAGTTCACGTTTGGACTGGCCGTTATTTTTCTCAGCACTGATTTCTGCTACCTTGTTTCCTGGTGGGTCGGAGGCTGTGCTGTTGTTTCGTCTGCACCAGGGCCAAAGCCCGCTGCCCCTGGTTGCGATCGCCACCGCCGGCAATGTGCTCGGTAGCCTGATTACCTATGCCATGGGACGAGCCGGTTATCGGTATACGCACTTGCGCTGGAGTCGGCCCTCTGCCCGTCGTATCACACAGGCACGGCACTGGTTTGCCGGGTATGGGCAGTTGTCCTTGTTGTTCGCCTGGTTGCCGTTTATTGGTGATCCGCTGTGTTTGGTGGCCGGTTTGCTGCGTAGCTCGTTACCAGTATTCATTCTGCTGGTCAGCATTGGTAAAGCTCTACGTTATGTTGCCATAACCTGGTTGCCAATTGGTTAGTGGTTGATCTGTACCTTGTCTACCCCCATAGTACAGTATGATCCCGGTGTTCCCGCTATCACTGGTCGTTCCCGGCATCAAAGAGCCTGTCCGAGAATAGAGAATCCGCTGAGGAAAATCGGGCCGCCTCCTAACTATTTGCATGAATTTTCCATCGTCTATTTCAGGAGTATCTTTTTATGTCTGCCATCACCCGTTCCAACATCGAAGCCACGCTGAAAAATGTGATCGATCCCCATATGGACAAGGACCCGGTTTCAGCCAAATGTATCAAGGATATTCGTATTGATGGCCAAAAAGTGACTGTCGACGTGGTGCTTGGTTATCCAGCAAAAAGTTGGCTGGGAGAGTACCGGAACATGCTGAGTACACAGATACAGGGACTAGAAGGGGTTGGCGAAGTTGACATCAATATTGCCATCAAAATCGATACTCACACCGCACAACAGGGGGTGAGTCCGCTGGATGGGGTGAAGAACATCATAGCGATCGCTTCAGGCAAGGGCGGGGTTGGCAAGTCTACAGTTGCGGTCAACCTGGCTTTGGCACTGGTTGCTGAAGGTGCCACTGTAGGTATTCTGGATGCTGATATTTATGGCCCGAGTCAGCCGCGCATGCTGGGTATCAGTGGGCGCCCTGAATCGGCTGATGGCAAATCACTGGAGCCGATGAATGCCTACCATGTACAGTCGATGTCCATCGGTTACCTGATCGAAGAGGAAACACCGATGATCTGGCGTGGGCCTATGGTGACGCAGGCCCTTGAGCAATTACTTCGCGATACCCATTGGAAAGATCTCGATTACCTGATTATCGACTTGCCTCCGGGAACGGGTGATATCCAGTTGACGCTGGCCCAGAAAGTACCGGTCACTGGCGCTGTGATTGTCACTACACCCCAGGATATTGCCCTTTTAGATGCGCGTAGGGCATTGAAGATGTTTGAGAAAGTTGAGATACCCGTGCTTGGTGTTATTGAAAACATGAGTACGCATATCTGTAGTCAATGTGGCCATGAAGAGCATATCTTCGGCGAAGGTGGAGGTGCCAGAATGGCCGAAGATTATGATATTGAGCACCTCGGTGGTATTCCACTGGAAGGCAGTATCCGGGAAGCCGTCGATCAGGGCAAACCCTCGGTCGTATCTGATCCAGATGGTTCTGTGGCCCGCACCTACCGACGTATTGCCAGGCGGACTGCGGCAAAACTGGCCGCTCGACAGAAAGACCATAGTGCCGCTTTTCCCTCCATTATGATCAATAACAACTGACGTTCCGACCCGGTATGTCGATTAAATGTGATCGCTGGATTCGCCAAATGGCGACGGAAAATGGCATGATTGAGCCCTTCGAGGCGGACCAGGTCCGCGAAAATACCTCCGGGCGAGTGATCTCGTATGGGACTTCCAGCTATGGTTACGATATCCGTTGTTCTGATGAATTCAAGATCTTTACCAATATCAATTCAGCCGTTGTCGACCCCAAGGCTTTTGATAGTAACAGCTTCGTTGATTATCGGGGGGATGTCTGCATTATCCCGCCTAATTCCTTTGCTCTGGCTCGTACCGTCGAATATTTTCGAATCCCACGCAATATCCTGACGGTTTGCTTGGGAAAATCAACCTATGCAAGATGTGGTATTATCGTCAATGTCACACCATTTGAGCCCGAGTGGGAAGGCCATGTGACCCTGGAATTTTCCAATACTACCCCCTTGCCGGCGCGGATCTATGCCCATGAAGGGGTGGCGCAGGTTATTTTTTTTGAGGCTGATGAAGTGTGTCAGACCTCGTATCGGGATCGCGGTGGCAAATATCAATGTCAGACCGGAGTGACCTTGCCGAGAACCTGAGCGAATCCGGGCTGAGCTGCTTAGTAGAGCCGGGAAAGGGGTTGGTTGCATGGCTGTGGGCGCATGGATAACACACAGGGCTTAGAGATGTCCGGAAACAGTATCGGTAAATTGTTTGTTGTTAGCAGTTTTGGAGAAAGCCACGGTCCGGCGATTGGCGGTGTAGTGGATGGTTGTCCTCCAGGCCTGGCCCTGTGTGCCGCAGATTTGCAGCCTGATCTGGATCGGCGTCGCCCCGGGCAATCAAAATACACGACGCAGCGCCGTGAAGCCGATGCAGTGGAGATTTTATCCGGGGTTTTTGAGGGTCGAACGACCGGGACCCCTATTGGCTTGTTGATACACAACACAGACCAGCGTTCTGGGGATTATAGTAAAATCCGTGACAAATTTCGGCCCGGCCATGCGGATTACACCTACGATGCAAAATACGGTTTTCGCGATTATCGCGGTGGTGGACGTTCGTCTGCCAGAGAGACCGCGATTCGGGTTGCAGCCGGCGCAATTGCCAAGAAATATCTGAGCGAGTGCTACGGAGTACAGATCAAGGCTTGCCTGACACGCATGGGCCCGGTAGCCGCAGAAGTGATGGATTGGGATGTCGTAGAGAAGAATCCCTTCTTTTGCCCGGATGCCAGCAAGGTCGGTGCCATGGAAGCACTGATTGAGGAGTTACGTCGTGCGGGTGATTCAATCGGTGCACGCATCAGCGTTACCGCAGAAGGGGTACCCGCCGGTTGGGGTGAACCGGTGTTTGATCGACTGGATGCAGATTTGGCACACGCCCTGATGAGTATCAATGCCGTCAAGGGTGTCGAGATCGGTGCCGGCTTTGCCTGCGTCGAACAGCGTGGCAGTGAGCATCGTGATCCGATGATGCTGTGCGGTTTTGTCAAGAATGATGCTGGTGGTGTGCTGGGCGGAATATCGAGTAGTCAGCCGGTGGTTGCACATATCGCCCTGAAACCGACATCGAGTATTCGGGTACCGGTACGGACGCTGGATCGACAGGGTAACCCGGTTGAGTTGGTTACCAAAGGCAGGCATGACCCTTGCGTAGGCATCCGTGCTGTGCCTATCGCCGAAGCCATGATGGCGCTGGTGTTGATCGACCATGCTTTGCGCCAACGAGGGCAAAATAATGATATTCCGGTCCGTTCCAGCCTATGGCATAGTCATGTAAAATAGCGTACCCGCGCAAGACACGAAAATCCATCACAGGTCTTATGGGTTGACTGATGATGAACTACGGATGGCATGATCCCGCGGAAAAACACAGACTGCAGGTTCCCGGAGGATTGGCTGGATGGTAAAACCGCTACGTATTGGAGTGATTGGTGTCGGCTATCTGGGGCGTATTCATGCCCGGATCTACGCCAGGATGCCGGAGATCGAGCTTGTCGCTGTTGTTGATACCGATACCACCGTGGCCCATACAATTGCCGATGAGCTGGGATGTGAGGCAGCCACAGAACCTTCGGCATTGATTGGTCGTGTTGATGCCGTCAGTGTTGTCGTGCCCACTTCGTTACATGAGATGGTGGCTCGCCCTTATCTTGATGCCGGCATTCACGTTATGCTGGAAAAACCGATTGCTGTCAGTGTAGAACAGGGGCGACGTATTATTGATAGCGCCACCCATGGTGGGGTAATTCTTCAGATCGGACATCTTGAACGCTTCAATTCAGGATTCAGGGTCCTGGCTGAGCGCGTGCATTCTCCACGATTTATCGAGGTCCATCGCCTGGGTGCTTTTGTGGAGCGGGCTACCGACGTCGATGTGGTGACTGATCTGATGATTCACGACATTGAT
>DRJH01000375.1 GCA_011052285.1 Gammaproteobacteria bacterium | reverse complement strand
CGTCCTGGGACGGACCTGGCCGGCGATGATCCTGCTGGTGGTGGTCATCGGCGGTATCTACATGGGTATTTTCACGCCCACCGAGGCCGCTGCGGTGAGCCTGTTTCTGGCTGTCCTTATCGGTTTCGCGCGAGGACGGCTGAATCCGGGTGTTGTATGGACGGCCCTCGTCGAGACTACCCGCCAAACCACCTCGATCTTTCTCATCGCGCTTGCCGCCAAACTCTTTGTCTCTTTTTCCTCCCTCACCCGGATCGCTCCACAACTGCTGGACTGGGTTCAGGGAACCGGGGCCTCAATGGTTCTGGTCATGGCGATGATCGTCGTCTTCTACCTACTGCTCGGTATGTTCCTGGATTCCATCGGTATCTTGGTCCTGACCCTGCCCTTTGTGGTCCCCCTGGTGGAGAGCTACGGCCTGGATTTGATCTGGTTCGGGGTCGTCGTTATCAAGCTCCTTGAGATCGGCCTGATTACACCGCCCGTGGGCCTCAATGTGTTTGTTATCAAGTTGGCCTCACCGCCCTCGGTAACCGTCGAGATAATTTTTGCTGGTGTAGCCTGGTTTCTGATTCTGGACGTGCTGGTACTCGCCCTGGTCCTTCTGGTCCCGGCCGTGTCGCTTACGATTCCAGGCGCCGCTTGGTGAATCGGCCGAATCGGCGTTGTCGCCGTCGTACGCCAGGATAAAGGGTAGCGTCCCCTTTCCCTGGTAATTTCAAATAAGATTAAGGTGGTAATCTTAGCGGCTGTCGTCTTCACTATTTGCCATTTTGCCTGCAACCTGCTGTAAGACTTTTTCGATCGCACCAGGAGCGCACATGATACTCAGAAACGTAGCGCCGGTATTACTCGACATCATGGGCAGAGAGGGCCAGCTTATCGCAATTCGAAAACGTGCGTACAGTGCTTCAACCTTGTTGCCATAGACCATCAATTCATAGGGCAGGTGTGCGGTATGTCGGGGGCTACTTTTATCAATGCGGCTCATGATGTATTGGTCGGCACTGCAATCCTCTTTACCCGACCCCGTTAGGGCAACACCGAACAAGGTCATACTCCGACCTTTGGGGTCTTTGCCAAGGGATAACTTGTAGACTTCTCCTGATCCTCCTTTTTTGGCAGCGAGATTCTGCTCTACTGCAGTCACAGCCTGATCGTGAGTCGTAAATTCATTGAGGTCACTGGGATCGTCAAAGTATTCCATCATAAAGGTATAGTGGTAGTTGCGCATGTCAGCGGCGCTGAGTATTTTGTCTCCACTGCCGAAGTCTTGCTCTGCACCGAGTGCGGTGGCCAGTTTCTGTTTGATAGCGGAATAATCACCCTGCATCCGGTAGGCATTGGCCCAGTATTCAGGGTTGGTATATGAAATTTCCGTTTTGTTGCCATTGCGTGTGACTGCCGCACGCAGGATTGCTCCATAGCCACCGCGTACGGATTGTGTGGCCATCTGCTTTAGTGTGTCGTTGGTAAAAACAAACACCCGAGCATTTTTATAGGGGGCATAATTGCCAATAATCTGAAAGCCAGCGGCGCTCAATTTTTCCTGAAGCTGGATAACAGCACGGTTCATTTCACTGTTGCCGGACGAGGCCAAAATAAATGGTTGAACACGCTCGGCAGCCAAGCTCTGGCTGGTCAGAAACAGGCTCAACAGGAGGGCAAATAGTCCCCGACCTATTACATTCTTATACATATCACTATTCTCCTCATAAAGATAATTAATATAATATATTGATATTGCAGGACAAGTTTACTCGTAAGATGAGTGGAAGCGCAACTTGCCAGTAAAATATGCAGTTGTCCCCGCTAGCGGCAGATCTGTTTGCCGTTTCCTTGTCCCGAAGTCCCTGACGGGTTTAAGCCACCCACGACAGCAAGCAATTCCACATCCATTAGATGTCATGAGCTGCTGTAATATAGTCAACACCTTCCGTTACGGAGGTGTGCCTGCGAATCGATTCCCGTCCCCGGACACCCTCTTATCAAACAAAATCGTAACTCATTGTTAATAATGAATAATCATCTGCCTCATTCCGTAGTCTCCGCCAAGGCCAAAAACCACCATTTTGTTTGCTGCGCGACAGCGCAGTGCCACAGGCAGTGTGGGGGCTCTTATCAAACAAAACTCCAACCCATTGTTTTGATTGGTTAATTGAGTATTGTATTATGCGGCATTTGGCTGAAAGGTCTTGATTGTCAGCGACATCTCTCCTAACACAGGGGGGTGTCGAACGGGTTCGTGAAGCCGCCAAGTTGGGGCTTAAGCGGGCACTTCTGCCCAAAGACAATCAGTCACATTTTTTGCCGGATACGGTCGAGGTTGTACCGGTGCAACGTATTGCCGACGCACTTGAGCAGTTGTATGGATGACGGTAGGTAGATTTGGAGGTGTTATTTACGCCACGGAATCGATATTTCCTGCAGTATTGTGACGTGGTTTGATTTGACTGATCAGCATGCCCGCCAGCATCAGTGCCGAGCCGAGCAAGGCACGTTTCGTAAGGATTTCGTTCAGTAACCACCAGCCACCGACTACGGCGAAAACGGCTTCAAGGCTCATAATAATCGCCGCGTGGGTAGGTCTGGCGATACGTTGGGCGAGGACTTGTAGCGTGAAGCCGATACTGGTTGAGATCAGCCCGGTGTAGAGAATGGATGTGCGGGCGTCCACAACTTGTGACCAGAGCGTGGTTTCGACAAACAGCGCCACCAGTAGACTTAACAGGCCACAGACCGCAAACTGTACGACCGACAAGGCAATCGGGGATACCTGAGGCGAAAAGCGTCCGATCACCAACACATGTACGGCCCAGAACAAGGCCCCACCCAGTTGCAGTAAATCCCCAATGGCCAGGCTCATGTTTTCGGTAAAACTCAATAAATACAAGCCACTGACTGCCAGTGTCGCACCTATCCAGGTTTGCATGTGGGTGCGATGACCCAGTCCCAGCCCCAACAGGGGGACCAAAATAATATACAAGCCGGTAATAAACCCTGCTTTACCGGCTGTAGTGTACTGCAGGCCAACCTGCTGCAGTGAGGCGGCGGTAAACAACACCATGCCGGAGATACTGCCATAGAGCAGAATTTTTCTTATCGGTACGGACCGATATTGCGATGTATTGAATCGTCTCCACCACAACAGTGGGGATAAGGCCAGGGAGCCGAGTAAAAAACGGATTGCCCCGAACATGAAGGGCCCGAGATATTCCATACCCTGGCGCTGATAGACGAAGGCAAAGCCCCAGATGGCCGCTGACATCAGTAGCAGAATATTGGCTTGCAGTGACTTGGAAAAGATCATGGTGGTTTGCCTGTTTACGCCCTATTTTGGTGCACTTTGGCCCGTTGTACTCTGGCTTAGCACATTCTGGCCTGATGCATTCAGGGGGAGATATCGCTATATGCGACTTTTCCCCTAAAATTATTCGACTTCAAGCCCAAGGTCGCTGGTGGAAATTTTTTGCCATATCAACAGTCGGTTATTGGCAGGCATGGAGAGGTCCTGTAACCGGCCCAGTCCGGATCGCTGTGCCAGTTTCGCCATTGCCGGCAAATTACGGATACCACTGCGTGAGTCACGTTGCTTGAGCCAGCGATCAAAGTGGGCATTACTGGCACTGGTATAGCGGATGTGTTCATCAGAATCGGGATAATTAAACGGTCCATAGATACACAGCTGACCGTCATCCTTGAGACAGGCTGCGGCTTTGCGAACAAAGGCCTGCACACTATCCCAATCCATGATGTGACAGGTGTTGGCGGTAAACACACCGTCTACCTGGTTGTTTGTTTTGTCTAATGGCCATTTTTCATCGTTTACATCCAGCACCAGCGGTGGTGCCAGGTTCTTCAGGGACCAATGCGTAAGCGCCCAGTTACGCCAGGCCTTGATTCCTTCAATATTCTCCTGGCGTTCACTCGGTTGCCACTGCAGATGGGGTAGTCGGTGACAGAAATACACCGCATGCTGACCACTGCCACTGCCGATTTCAAGAATGCTTGCAGGTTCGGTGAAGACCACTTTAAGTGCCTGTAAAATGGGTTCTTTATTATTTTCGCAGGACTGGGAAAAGGGTTTGTCATACATTACAGTTCACTTTATAGTAGGTGCCAGGAGTAGCGAGAAGACGGGTATAGAAGACGGGTATAAGAGAGCCGCTTAAACGTGAATTTAAGTATTACATTTTCGCACAGCATGGCTGATATTGCAGCCACCGAGTGGGATGCACTGGCAGCTTTTGTACAGGCGGATTATCCGTTTACACGTCATGCCTTTTTGGCCGCGTTGGAAGAATCCGATTGTGTCTGCGAACAAAGTGGCTGGGTGCCTGAGCATGTTATGGTGCGACACGGAACCACGCCGGTCGCGGCAATGCCAATGTACCGCAAGCTTCATTCCTGGGGTGAGTATGTGTTCGATCAGGGATGGGCGCAGGCCTATGATCAACACGGCAGAAGCTATTATCCAAAGTTGGTGACGGCCATCCCGTTTACCCCCTGCGTGGGACCACGATTGCTTTGTTCAGCAGCAGTAAGGGCTGAACTCTGGCCACGACTGCTGGTGGCGATAAAAGCGTATTGTGACCGGGAGTCGATCTCTTCCTGGCACTTGTTGTTTTCTGAGGATCGGGAATATCCGTTAGTGATTGCAGACCATCGAAAACCTGGTGGTGATGTCCTCGATTCGAAAGTCATTCCCCTGACCCATTCTGGAGCCAGCAAATCTGCATCACATTTTGTGCCGGCGGGTGAGAGCAAGCCCATCGTGAGTACCGACCTGCTGCTCAGAACCGATGTGCAGTTTCAGTGGTTTAATCGAGGCTATACCAGTTTTGCGGAGTTTCTACAGCGGATGTCCTCGAGTAAACGCAAGAAGATCAAGCGCGAACGGCGTCGCATTACCGAGGCTGGGATCGAAATCCGCCGATTGAGTGGTGATGATCTGGATTCGTCAGTGTGGCAGCAGTTCTACAATTTTTATGCGGCAACGTATCTAAAGCGTGGACGTCTTCCGTATCTTTCACGGGCCTGTTTTGAACAATGGGCCCAATCATTGCGGGATCAAATGTTACTGGTGATGGCTTACCAAGGACGGCAACCGGTGGCTGCTGCCTTGAGTTTTTTCGATCACCAGACTTTGTATGGACGCTATTGGGGTTGCCTCGAGGAATACCATAGCCTGCATTTTGAAACCTGCTACTATCAGGGTATTGATTTTTGCATTGAGCGGGGTCTGCAGCGTTTCGATTCCGGTGCTCAGGGTGAACACAAAATTGCCCGGGGTTTCGAAGCGGTAATAACCACTTCGCTGCATTGGCTTAGAGAGCCAGAATTTCGCCAGGCCATCGGCCGATTTCTTGAACAGGAAAGTTGCTATATGGCGCAATATCAGCAAGCTGCGAATGACGCACTGCCCTTCCGAGACGGCATGCGGAATGATCCGTGTTGAGCCAAAGATTCATGCGCAGCAGCCTGCTGTCCGCGATTGAGCCGGTTATCCACGGGTTTTTCGGATGTCAAGGAGGTATTTCCCAGGGGGATTTTGCTACATTGAATGGTGGTATGTGGGTAGGGGATGACCCGGCAGCGGTTGCTGAGAATCGAAAGCGGATGTTACGGGCGTTGTCTGCTTCGCAATTTGAGCTATGTACCTTGCATCAGGTACACAGCGCCCGGGTGAAATTGGTGGCAGCAGATGCCTCGGTGCCTGCTGACTGTGTCGAAGCGGATGCTTTGGTTACATGCGATGCTGGATTGATGTTGGGTATTGCTACCGCGGATTGTGCTCCGGTACTGTTCGCCGCAACCGGGAGCGGTATCATCGCCGCTGCGCATGCCGGTTGGCGTGGTGCGTTGGCTGGTGTTTTGCCCAATACGCTGGCAGCAATGTGCCGACTTGGGGTATCGGATCCCGCGGCAGTTCATGCCGCGATCGGCCCCATGATCCAACAGCCCTCATTTGAGGTTGGAGGCGAAGTACGAGCCGCCTTTATT
>DRJH01000374.1 GCA_011052285.1 Gammaproteobacteria bacterium | reverse complement strand
CTGACTGAGCTGCGAGGAAAACCCATAGTCCTGAGCTTGGTGTATACCAGCTGTTATGCTATTTGCCCCACTACCACCACGAATTTGGCCGCTGCGGTCGCTCAGGCCCGAAGCGCTGTCGGCAGCGATACCTTTACGGTGCTGACCGTAGGTTTTGATACGCGTCACGACACACCGGAACGGATGCGGGCATTTGCTCGACAACAGGGTGTTTTAAACGAAAAAAACTGGAAGTTCCTGAGTGCCGATGCGGATACGATCAAGCGATTTACCGCGGCGACAGGCTTTCTCTATGTGCCATCGGACAAAGGTTTTGATCACTTGATACAGACCACGGTAATCGATAAGTCTGGCCTCATCTATCGGCAAATCTATGGCATGAATTTTGATCCATCGTTACTCACCGGGGCTATGAAAGAACTGGTATTCAGCCTGCGACCAGCAGATCTAAGCTTATCTTCGTTGATTGGTCGAGCACGATTGTTTTGTACTTCGTATGACCCATCTACGAAAACCTATAAATTTAGATATGCCATGGTGTTTGGTATGTTGGTCGGGTTTTTCACACTGCTTGTGGCTGGTATTGTGCTGGTACGGTTTTTGCGAAATGCCTGAGTTTTTGTGGAATGCCTGATCTGAAATCCCGTACCGGATGGATGGCACCAGTTGAACTCTGCCGTCATATACTGCAGGCATTGGAAGCTCGCCTCAATGTATTCTTCGGAGCGGTCAATCCGTTCTATCACCTGGGTGACCTGGGCTTTTATTTTTTTTACATCATGGTGATTACAGGTACGGTGTTGTTCTTCTATTACGAACCCACTGTGGCTGGAAGTTTTGATCAACTAGACTATCTGAGTCGTGAACAATGGTATTTTGGCGGTGTGCTGCGTAGTCTGCACCGTTACGCTGCAGATGGTATGGTATTAACCGTGGCTTTGCATATTCTGCGTGAAATGCTGCTGGGGCACTTCCGGGGAGCACGCTGGTTTTCATGGATTACCGGTGTGCCGTTACTGGTGATGGTATATCTGAGCGGTATTTTGGGTTTCTGGCTGGTTTGGAACAAGTTGGGGCAGTTTATTGCCGTGCGTACCGCTGAGTTTTTGGATTGGTTGCCGATCTTTGCTTCACCAATGGCCCGGAATTTTTTGCATAACAGTGATGTCACCAACCTGTTATTCCGCTTGCTGATTGTTATGCATATCAGCATCCCTTTGTTGTTGCTACTTTTTATGCTGCTGCATGTTAAACGGGTCAGCAAAGCTCGGGTCATGCCACCTGCCAGCCTTGCCAACGGCACACTGGTCGCGTTGCTGTTATTGTCTCTGTTCCGACCTGTGCTCAGTGGCGAACGGGCGGACTTGGCAACAGCCAGCAATAATGTACCGATTGACTGGTTTTATTTTTTCCCCTATCCCCTGATTCACTCCTGGCCGATGGCAGTACTCTGGACATTGCTGGCTGGGGGCACCCTGTTCCTGCTGCTGTTGCCCTGGTTATCACGGCCCCCAAAGCGGGCAGTCGCTTCGGTCCACCTGGAGGATTGCAGTGGCTGTGGTTATTGCGTCGAGGATTGTCCTTACGAAGCCATCGTAATGCGTGAGCGTAGTGTCCAGCATCCCCGGTTTTCTTACGAAGCCAATGTGCTGGAGGATATGTGCGTACATTGTGGCATCTGTACCGGATCCTGCCCCTCATCCAATCCTTTTCGTCGTAGGATTTCTTATTCTGCAGGCAAAGAGACCTTGCACAGCGGCATAGAAATGCCGCAACATAATATTGATGCACTGCGTAGTGACATATTACAAAAATTGGGCTCTTTGACAGCAGCCAAGCCCATTTTACTTTTCGGGTGCCAGCATGGGGTTGCTCTAGGTCCGTTTGGCGATGACGATGTCGCGCCCGTATCTCTGCCTTGTATCGGTATGCTTTCTCCGGCATTTATCGAATTCGCCCTGCGTAAGGGTGCGGCCGGTTTGCTGGTCAGCGGCTGTCGGCAAGGGGATTGTTATCATCGACTGGGTGATCAATGGCTGCGGGAACGTCTGTCCCGACAGCGTGTTCCGCTGCTGCACCGAACCGTTGATTCTTCACGTATTGCCTGCTGTTGGCAGGCTGCCTCTGATACCACTCAAATGCATAAGGAAATTGATCGGCTTAGAATCCGTCTTCATCAGATCATAGAGAATTAAGAATATTCTTCTGAATTTATCATGAGTCATGTTTTGTAACTTCTCTAATGTCTACACTTTGTGCCAGCGCCCTTGAGAAACCACTGATGTCCATTGTAAAAAATAATTTCATTTATCGAATCTTAAAATCCATTCAGGGTGTAGGCCAATGGATGTTTCAACAGACCGAGGGGCTGACCAACGCTTGGTTTGGACCAAAAAATAACCCATTTTATTACTTGGGCGGGCTGACATTTTATTTTCTTTATGTGCTGGTGATCACCGGCATCTATATATTGATATTCTATGATACGTCGGTCGAAGGGGCCTATGCCTCGGTTGAATATATTACCCATGATCAGTGGTACTTGGGTGGGATCATGCGTAGTATTCATCGCTATGCATCGGATGCCATGATTCTGACCATGATATTGCATATGTTGCGCCGTTTCTATAATGACCGTTACAACGGTGGTCGGACTTTTTCCTGGGTAACCGGTGTTCCTTTGTTGTGGATGGTTTTTATCACCGGCATTCTTGGCTATTGGTTGGTCTGGGATCAACTCGGTCAATTTATTGCAGTGCGCACCTTCGAATGGATCGATTGGTTGCCGGTGATTGCTGAACCCACGGCACGTAATTTTCTCACCAACGAGGGGATGACGAACACGCTATTCCGACTGTTGGTGGTGACCCATCTGGCTTTACCACTGTTTTTACTCGGGGCCATGTTGGTCCATACCAATCGTCTGCACCTGCCCAAGGTGAATCCACCACGCCAGTTAGCAGTGGGGGTTACTCTGGCTTTATTGATATTATCATTGCTCCATCCTGCGCTTAGTCACGCCCCTGCGGATCTGAGAATAGCTCCTAGCACACTAACGTTCGACTGGTTCTATCTGGGTATTTACGCGTTAATGGGGGTCTGGTCCATGAAAATGGTTTGGATCATCATCGGGGGAGGGTCGTTGTTGATTATGTTATTACCCTGGCTGCCACCCAGAAAGAGAGATCCCGTCGCGGTGGTTGAGGATCATTTATGTAGTGGTTGTAATCTTTGTGTCGAAGATTGTCCTTATGAAGCCATCCGACTGGAGCCGCGTACCGATAACCACAAACACTTTGTCATGGTTGCTGTCGTGGTTTCAGGAAAATGTGTCAGCTGTGGGATCTGCCTGGCGTCTTGCCCGGTTTCGACCCCGTTTCGCAGCGGCCCGGCGCTGAAATCGGCCATCGAGATGCCGGATCGGGGGCTGCAGGCGATGAAGACTGAAATGGTTGAAGCATTGGCCAGCATTAAATGTGATAGCAAAGTTTTGTTATTCGGCTGCGAAAATACGGCATCGATTGATAAACTGCAGCAGTTGGGAGTCGCCAGAATGAGCCTTAGATGTAGCGGTATGTTGCCGGTATCATTCATCGATTATGCCTTGCGTAATGGAGCGGACGGGGTCTTTATTTCCGCATGTCGCACGGGTGATTGTTACCATCGGTTGGGGAATAGATGGGCTCGACAGCGCCTGTCCGGGGAACGCAAGCCGGAATTACGGGGTCGTGTTCCCCGACAACGGGTTTGTTTCCATCAGGGGGCTGCTGCTGATTTTGATAAGTTGGCGCAGCATCTACAACAATTTTGCCAAAGCCTGAAGAGGCCACAGACGGTCGTTGCCAATGTCCTTAAGGACGGGGAACAAAGTCTGTTATGAAACACTATGTGCGCTATCTGGGACAAGGTTTTTGCTACTTGTTGTTTATCGCTTTTTTGGGCTATTTTTCCGGTTCTCCCAGCTATACCCACGTGCCAGCTGACAAGGCCCTGATTAAATTTAGTTTTACCCATCCCGGCAAGCGTCTCGTTGCCTGTGTTACACAGACACGCGCACAGCTACAGAAGTTGTCACCCCAACTGCGTTATGGCAAGAAATGTCCGCGTGAGCGTTCACCATTGTTGGTTGAATTCGCCATGGATGGCAAGGTCATCTACAATGCAAAAGTCCAGCCTCGTGGCTTGTCGAAAGACCTGCCTTCTCCGGTATACCAACGCTTTATTGTGCCTGCTGGAGAGCACCGTTTTCGTGTACGTATGCAGGATGATATCAGAAAGCCCGGGTATCCTTACTTTGCCAAGAAAAAGATCAAATTGAAAAAGCTGCAAACTCTGGTAATCGATTTTAATAATGTTCGCAAACAGTTTGTCTTTGAATGATTATCTGAAGTCCGTTACACTGCGGCACGTCCAAAATGCATTGCGTTGCTGAAACAGCCTGTGTGGCTTCATCTGTTCCGGCAAGCGCAGAACCTATCAGTGTGTCGAAGATATGATTGACAACGATCAGTACCGTTTTACGGCCCTTGACCGTAGTTGTCAGAAACTGGCTGCCGGGTGGCTAAAGCTCGCTATTCTGACCTTGTTGGTGGCCGGGGTATATGCTGCGCTGCTAGCGGTAGCCCGAACTCCTGTGCTCAAGGACCTGGTTCCCAGCAATGACTTTTTCTATGTGTCATTGGTCATCCATGTCATTTTCTCCAATCTGTTCTGGTTTTTGACCATAGCCGGGATGCTGTGGAGTATCAATACCCGTAATTACGGTGTTCGTTTGGGTTGGCTGGCTCTGCTCATCACTGCGGTGGGTGTGTTGGTGGTGGCCATCTCTCCGTTTGCAGGGGCGGGTGACCCGGTGATGAGCAATTACATCCCTTTTTTGAATAGCCCGATCTTTTTTGTCGGACTGGCAACCGCTGGCGCGGGTTTTGCTTTGCTGGTGGTCAGAACATTGATTGCAGTTCCGGTTATGCGTTTGAGAACCCGTGCCGGTAGTATGCGTTTTGGTGTTTACACTGCCACCAATGCAGCAACCATGGCAGTGCTGGCATATTTCTGGGCATTTTTTACCATGCCCGGAGTCGATGGTGGTAAAACTGACTATGAGGGGTTGTTTTGGCTTGGTGGCCATGTTTTGCAGTTCACCCATGCTTTGCTGATGCTGGCCTCCTGGATGTGGTTGGCTTCCGCCAGTGGTATTTCGCTTAAATTGCCGGCTCGGGTTGCTGCTCTGCTTTTTACCTTGGCACTATTTACGGTGGCTTTCACACCCATTGCCTTTCTTTCACAGTCGGTGAATTCGGCCAATTTCCAGCACTGGTTTACCACCCATATGCAGATCGGTGGTGCTGCTGCGACTTTGCCATTGGGGTTGTTGGTGTTATGGAGCCTGTTTGGTGCCAGCAAGCCTAAAAAAGAAGTCAGACCTCTGCGTATGGCCCTGATATTATCGATTTCATTATTCGCTTTGGGTGGGGCGATGGGCTATTGGTTGCAGCAAAGCAGCACCCTCGTAACTGCGCACTATCACAGTGTTACCGGGGCCGTGACGCTGGCCTTCATGGCCCTGGTTTATGATGTCTTGCCCATGCTCGGTTTCAGTGCCGTCGCCTTCCGTCCAGCATTGATACAGGTAATGACTTATGGATTTGGTCAGCTGTTGAATGTTCTGGGTCTGGCTTGGGCAGGCGGCTATGGCATGCAGCGCAAGGTCGGTGGTAGTTCTGAGGTGCTGGATAATGCCGGGCAGACTTGGGGTATGGCATTAATGGGGCTGGGTGGTTTAGTCGCTACGATTGGCGGTATTCTTTTTCTGTACCTGGTGATCAAAGCGTTGCGGCGGCCATCATCTTCAGAGCGTATTGTGTGAAGTCAAAATTAATTATCACTACCTGGCTGCTTTCTTTTGCATTGATCGTGGTCAGTGCCTATATGCATCTAAGCAATGTAGGGATAGATGATTCTGGTCGTCCAGGTTACGGTGTAATTGTGGATGCAATACCCAAGGCCGGAGAATTGGACACAGTGGTGACAGCGATAACCCCTTCAGCGTTCACGGATCGCCT